>JACRDR010000332.1 GCA_016212845.1 Elusimicrobiota bacterium | reverse complement strand
GTAATATCCGCAAAGTGGAGCCGAACTACATGGCCATGGGCGAGACCGGCATGGACGACATGATGGATATGGGTATGGCCGGACCCGAGAATACGCTGCCGATGATGGGCGGCGAGGGTCCCTTTGAGATGATCGGCATGGGCGGCATGTTCACGACCCTCAAGGTACACGACGACATGCCGAGCTTCGCCACTCAAGAGGAATTCGCCAAACGCATCCACGAACCGAATGACGGCGGCTGGTACCGGAATCCTCCCGGAACGGTGGCGGAGTCCGTGACGGGCAAGCGTCCCAAAGGGGCACCCCACGAGGTCGGGGACATGAAGGAGGAGGAGGGCGGCAAGCCTCAGGGCGAGACGCCGAAGAAGGGAATGGATCATTCGGGCATGAAGATGGATGAGAAGGCAAAGCCTCAAGAGAAGGATCCGGCGCCACAGGAGCCGATTAAGGCCGCGCCGGAAGGTAAGACGCTCTATCGTTGCCCGATGGGGCACGTCGTACATCAGGCCCAGCCTGGCGAGTGTCCGGTCTGCGGGATGAAGCTCAAAGCTGAGACTCCTGAAGAACAGGCTGAGAAGGAGTAGGGAGGGTCCATGAGGAACGTGATCCGTTTGGAACTGTACCTCGGGTTTGTATTGTGCGCTGCGGCAGCGAGCCCGGCGATGGCGCAGGGTGGCCACGCCCAGCAAGATGCGGCCGCCAAGCCCGAAGTTGCGGCCGAGCAGAAGCCTGAGGCACCGGTACTAGACGTCTTGTCGCGTTACCAGGCCGCGATGGAGGCCCGGAGCATGGAGAAGCTGGCGGAGGTCATGCACCCCGACGTGCTCGTCCTCGAAGGCATTTACAAGAACGTTGGTTGGCTCGATTACCGCGACAACCACATCGGGCCGGAGATGAAGGAATGGAAGGAGTTCAAGACCCTGAGGCGGACCGTCATCGAGGCCTCCGTGAATGGCGACGCGGCCTATGCCGTCCAAGAGGCTACCTATAGCATCGTCACGGCCGAGAAAACGATGACCTTAGCTGCCGCTGAGACCTTCGTGCTCCAGAAAGGGCCGGAGGGATGGAAGATCAAACACGTGCACTTCTCGGGCAAGAGAAAGCCGATGGCGGCAAAGCCGTAAAAGAGAGAAGTTCGTCGTCAGCCTTCCCGGCGTCTGGAATCAGGCTCCCGGCAGCAGGCGGCGAAGGAGATCGAGACAAGCCCCAAAAAGGGCGACTTCCCCCAACAGGCCGCAAACGGCTAAGGCGCGGTCGGAATGCACCCGGAAGACCGTGCGGACGGTCCAATAGCTCAAGTCGTAAAATGAATCGTTCAGCGTCACGACTGCGTACAATGGGAACATAAGCAGCATGACGTAGAGGTGAGCCAGGACGAAGGAGAGCAGGGTAAAGAAGGTAAAGGCCTCGAAGACGCGTCTAGGTAGGCCCCTGAGCGAAGCGAGGTCGAGCGAGTGGCCCCTTCGGGGGCTAAGCGTAGCTCAGTGTCGAGGGCCATGGATAGAACCGCGTAAAGCGCTGTGTTTCATTGCTTTTCGTCCAAGCGTATATTCACGCATGGCTCTATCCATTGAGCTACAGGGGCCGGCTGCGGGGCAATTGTTGCAGATTGCACGGCGGTAGAAGCTTCGTGGAAACGAAGGCTAAACCCGCCTCAAGGAACGAAGTAGAAGGCCGTTCCGATGAGCGCGTAAAGTGAGATCAGCTGGACTCCCTCGAGCCAGTTGCAGACGCCGTCCGAGGCGAGATGGTTCATGATCAAGACCGGCAGAAGCATGCAGGAGAGCTCGAAGAGCGTGAACTGCAGGAGTAGCGGATGCCCCGTCGCCGCGCCGATGAAGACGAGGATGGGCAGGACGAACAGCATGATCTGAATCGCGGCGCTCGCGCCGACCTGAAAGGACAGATCGATCATGTCCTTGCGCGCGTAGGAGACCGCGGCGAGACACTCGCCGACGTTCGTGATCCCGCCGATCACGATCACGCCCACGAAGACCTTCGACAGGTGCAGCGCCTCCCCCGCCTGCGAGAGCGTCCGCTCCAGCACTCCGGCCAGATACGTCGCGGCCAGCATCGTTCCGGTCAGGACCAGGACGGACCACTTCATGTTCCACTCCGGCTTTCGCGCGGCGCGAAGGTCGTCCGCCACGTCGTAGAGGTGCTTGTGCGTCCGGAGCGCGAAGAGCATGCCGCTCAGGTAGACGAGCGCCAGCGTGACGCTGACCGCCACCGAGAGCGTGCCCACTCTTTCCCCGGATACGGTCAGGCCGAAGATCGTCGGCAAGGACATACCCGCGAACGCGATGATCAGAAGGGAGGATGACACGCCCGCTGCCGTGGAGTTGAATCGCTGCTCGCGGAACTTCAGTCCTCCGCAGAACATGCTGGCGCCGATCAGCAGAAGGAGGTGGGTCACGATGGAGCCGACCAGCGACGCCCGCACCACTTTCGGCGCCTCGGGATCGGCGCCGAGCAGGAGGCGTATGCCGATCATCAGCTCGACGGCGTTGCCGAAGGTGGCGTTGAGCAGGCCTCCCAACGCCGAGGTCGTCCGGATGGAGATCTCCTCCGTGGCTCGCCCCAGAAATCCCGCCAAGGGGACCAGCGCGAGAACCGCTGCCACGAACAGGACCCAGCCCGCGGCCCCGCCCCAGTCCAAGGCGGCCGTCACGGGAACCAAGATCAACAGCGCCGCGAACACCCGGGCTCCCCACATGCCGCCGGTCTCGGCCGAGACGGGAGCCTTAGGGGAAGGCGGGGTCGCGGCCGTCATCGCCGCCATGGTAGTACACGCGGAAGCCGGACTCCAGCGACCGGTCAGCGCCTGCGGCCGGCCAGCTCGTGGAGCAGGCCGGAAACGAGAAGTGCCGCGGAAGCCACGACGACGATGACGGGCCCGAGCGGAAGGTCGTGCGAGTAGGACACGAAGAAGCCGGCGAACGCCGAGAGCCCGCCGATGGCCGAGGCCAGGAGCGATAACGAGGTGATGCCCCGCGCCCACGGCAGGGCCGCCATCGGCGGAAGGACGAGGAATCCGAAGATGACGAGCGGCCCGACCGTCATGACGCCGAGCGAGATCGTGACGCCGACGAGAGAGTACAGCGCGACGTCCCATAGCAGGACGTTGCGGCCGAGGGTCACCGCCATGTCGCGGTCGTAGGACACGAGCAGAAACTCCCGCTGGAAGAGGAACGCCGAGGCGGTGACGACGCCGAATACGTTGAGCATGGCGTGCAGGTCCTCCTCGGAGAGCGAGACCAGCTCTCCTTTGAGCAGGCTCATCATCTCGGTCTCTCCCGCGGCGTTCCAGGCCACAAAGAGGATGGACGCCGCGCCAGCCGCCGCGTAGAGCGCCCCGATCCGGCCCTCGGACGCGCCTTTGCCGCGGCGGTCGAGCGCCGCGAGGAGCAGGATGGCCAGACCCGTGAACAGCAGCGCTCCCAGGATCGCCAAGTGCCGCTCATCCGCCTCGTTCCCCGCGAACGCGGTCCACCCGAAGCCCTGCAGCATGAACGCGAACGAGATGCCGGCCGCGGACACCTGCGGCAGCGCCACGCCCCAGAAGACGAGGCGCCGCAGGATGAAGTAGACGCCGACCAGAGGACACACGAAGCCCACGACGACGCTGCCGTAGAGGGCGTGGTGCAGTAAGAAATCCGGCCGCAGGATCTCGAAGAGCTTTTCCATCAGGGCTCGTTTTCGAACAGCGCGCGCAGCCGTCCCCCGGAAAGCATCTCCTCGGTGGGACCGATCGTCGCCTCTCCCTCATCGCACAGGAGCACGTGCGTGAAAAGGCCGCGCTCGACGTGGATGCGGTGGCTGACCATGAGAACCGTCAAACCCCGCTCCACCTTCAGCTTCCGGAGCAGCTCGATCAGCGCCTTCTGCGTGGACACGTCGATGCCGGCGAGGGGCTCGTCGAGGACCAAGAGCTGCGGTTCCGACGCGAGCGCGCGCGCGATGAGCACGCGCTGCTTCTGCCCTCCGGAGAGATCGCCGTAGGCGCGCGCGGCCAACGCCGACGCGCCGCAGGCCGCGAGAGCGCGCTCGACGAGCGGACGGTCGTCCTCCCGTCGGAGGCGGCGCATGAGATCGAACCTCCGGTAGGCGCCCATCGAGGCCACGTCGTAGGCGCTGAGCGGGAAGATGGGGTCGAGCCGCTCCTTCTGCGGGACGTAGCCCAGGCGGGGCGGCCGGCCGCCCGCGCCTGAAAGGACGAGCTGTCCCTTCAGGCACGGGATGAGGCCGAGCAGGGTCCGCATGAGCGTCGTCTTCCCCGAGCCGTTCGGCCCGAGGACTCCCACGAACGCGTCGCGCTCGACGGCCAGATCGACTCCCGAAAGCACGACCTTGCGGCCGTAGCCGATCGCGGCGTGCTTGAAGCGGATCAGCGGCTCACCTGTTCCCACCGGCCTCCAGGAGCGCGTCGAGGTTGTGCTCGGAGAACTTGATGAAGGTCTCCGTCCCGGGAAACGCGTTGGCCATGACTCCGATGACCGCGACCTTCGCGCCGGCTTGCGCCGCCACCCAGTCGCAAGTCTTCGGCTCGAAGTGCTGCTCGCGCACCACCAGCTTCACCCCTTGATCTTTCATCTTTTGGATCACACGCGCCAGGTGCGATGGGGTGGGGGCGACGCCGGGCTTGAGCTCGAGCGTATCGACGAACTCGATGCCGGTGAAGCGGCCGAGATATACGACGTCTTTGTGATAGGATACCGCCTTGACGCCCTTGAGCGCCGCCGCCCGCTTGCGCCACTCGGCGAGCTTCGGCTCGAGTTCCGCGAGATAGGCCTTGAGGTTGCGGCCGTAGTCGGCCGCATGAGACGGGTCGATCTCGCTCAATCGCCGTGCGATATTGCCGGCGATGACCGGCCCGTTTTCGGGGCTCATGTTGTAGTGGGGATTGCCGAGAGGATGGATCTCCCCCTCCGCGCGGCTCAAGCTCTCGGGCCGCTCCAAGACGGGCACGCCCTCCGAGCAGTCGATGCAGCCCGGTCCCGCGCACTGCTTGACCGGGTCGGACATCAGCTTGTCGTTGCGCGCGACCCCGAGGAGCCCGGTCAGGAAGGTGTGCTCGACCGTCAAGCCGAGGTACACGACGGCGTCCGCGCGATTGAGCTTGGTGACGAAGCTCGGCTTCATGACGACCTGGTGGATGTCCTCCGGACCGCGAGCCAAGCCGTCGACTTTGACGAGGTCTCCGCCGACGCGGCGGGTGATGTCCGCCAGTTCCGGCACCGTGGCGACGATGCGCAGGGCGGCCCGCGCGTCGGCCGCGGCCAACAGCAACGACAGCAGCAGTAGACTTTTCATTGGGTATCCTCGCTAGCGGTCGCGGAAGCCGTGCACGTGCTTGCCGAGCGTGGCGGTCCACTGCACGGCAAAGACGTCGTTTTTCGGGTTGGCGGGGACGTTGTCGCTCACCCGGGAGTAGGCGACGCGCAGACGCTGGAACTCCGTCACGTCGTAGGACAAGAACGCCGTGTAGGTCCGGGTCAGCCGCCGCGCGCGGTCGAGGTCCTCGCTCAAGTCGATCATGGCCCCGGGACGCCAGTGCCGGCCCAGCTTGAGCCAGACGTACGAGAACCCGGCGTAGGACCGGACCCGGTCCGTCGGCGTGTTGCGCGCCGGGTCGAAGCGCCGCTCATTGTTCTGCATGACCTCCGTGCCCCAGACGACTCCCTTATAGAGCCCGCCCGCGGCCGGCTGATACCGATAGGTGAGGTCCACGCCGGTGAGTGTTCGCCAGGTGTTCTTCTTCGTCGTGAATCCCGCGGACGTGTTCGGAAAGTCCGGGTTGCCGTCGCCGTCGGCGTCGAAGCCCGGGATCGACGTGTCGGTCACGAACCGCCGGGGCGTCCACGCCTCGGTGACACCCAATTCGATCGAGTGGTCTTCTCCCACGTCGGCGTAGGTCGCCAGCCTCCCGAGGTACGTGAACTCGTAGAGCGAGCGCGCCGTCCCGTTGGCCCGGCGCGGGTTCTCCCCGCCGAGCTTGTTGTAGGCGCCCGCGGTCGCGGTCAAAAAGAACGGCGTCGGCGCGAGCCAGGAGATCTCCAACCCGTCCGCCTGCGTCTCGCCCCCGATGAACGTATCGAGAGAACGCGGACGCTCCACCACCGGCAGTTCATGGTCGTGGAAATGCGCCAGCCGGCCGAACGAGGCGAACATCCGGCCCCCCGTGACCATGAGATTATGAGGAAGGGCGGTCGTCTGCACCGCCGCCTCCTCGATCCCCACCCCTTCCGGGCCTCCGTTGACGATCGTCCAACCCCGGGCGAAAGGGTCGATCGGAGCCTCAATACTGACTTCCGCCGACCTGAATTTGAAGTCGGCCTTGTCGTCGGCGTGGAGGTGCGCCATGTCGATGGCCAAGCCCATGACCGGGTTGAAAGCCGACAAGCTGGAGTTCCCGGATTTGCCCTCCAACTTCGTGATCCTTTCCTCCAACTCCTTGATGCGGTCCGGCGACGGCTCCTGCGCGCGCGCCTTGGCGGGCGTGGACAGCAATACGGCCAGCACGAAAAATCTCATGGTTGTCTCCTGAACGGGTTACCGGCGGTCGACGACGGGCGTTCAGGCGACGGGCGGAGCGCGGGCGGAGTCGGGGGCGCCGCCGAGCCGCGCGACCCTGGGCAAGGTCCGCGCCGCGACCACGCCCGACAAGGAAACGGCCGGAGCCGCGACGGCGGCCTCGGCGTTGGGCGAGGCGACGTAGACGTGGCAGGGGCAGCAATGATGCTGGGGGTTGGCGTGATCCGAGTCGGCGTGGTCGACGTGAAACGCCAAATGGGCGTTCGCGGCCAACGACAGCACCAAGCCGAATCGAGCCAGCCAGCGTCGCATCGCCGCCATCATAGCGCGGAGCGGCGCGCCTTGTCAAAACGCCGAGACGGATCCCGAGCCGTCCTTCATAGCGCGCGCGGATTATGCATGATCATCCCATGCAGGCTGACGCGCGGTTGGAGCGGGTCGCCGCTCCCGACGGAGTAAAGTAGCGCGTCACGCTTCGGGCGAGTAGCGGACCACTCCGAAGACAGTGAGGCGGCGCTGCTCATCGTCTACCTCGTAAAGCACGATCCAGTCGCCGCTCGGCAGCCAATAGCTCTCGCTTTCGGCGATCCTGACGGCCTCGGAGGGCCGCGGCTCCCGCTTCAGGAGGTGCAGGCGCCCATTGAGCTGTCGACGGAAAGGGAAGGGGACGCGCCGGAACTCAGCCTCCGCATCCCGGGCGAAGACGAGTCTATAGGAGTCCATCACGCTTCATGTCGATCAGCACGTCCTCATAGCTGCGCGCCGGCTGATTGCGCCGCTTCCGGATAATCTCGAGGAACTTCGCGTCCCTGACCAGGCTCTGGCGCAAGGCTTCGTTGGCCAGCTCCGAGACGCTGGTGTCATTGAGGGCGGCCTTCACTTTGATGCCTCGGAGGACTTTCGGGTCTAGATAGAGCGTCGTGGGGGCGCGCTTCTTGGTGGCCATGATCTCACTATAACATCTAGATGTTAAAACGTCCAGATGGCGGCTCGAGCCCGAGTCAGGTTGCTGTCGACGCCCCACAGGACGCACGCCGCCGCGACGAGGAGCCCGGGCGTCGAGAAGCCCGCGCCGCCGGGGCTCAACGTGAGCGCGGAGGCCCCGAGGCGAGAAGCGCGGGAGACATGTCGCTGAGAGCGAGCTTGGCCAGCGGCGGCGAGAGCCCGAACAACGCGGCCGAGGCGAGGGCGAGCGCGGGGCCGGAGAGCCGGGTCACGGCTTTTGGGAGTCCAGGGCGGCCTTGAGACCCGCGGCGAGGTCGGCCGTCCTCCCGATCCCCCAATAGTGCAGGAAGATGACCCGGGGATTCTCCATCGTCATGTGGTTGTGGATCGCGACGACGTTGAGCCCGGCGCGGCGCAGCGCGCGAAGCACGCCTTGAAGCTGCGGCTCGTACATCGCGAAGTCGCCGTCGACCGCGGCTTGGGCGTCGCTGCCGGCGAAGGCCGCCCAGGTGTTGACGCCCATCGCGCCGGCTATCTCATGGCCTCCCATGCTGGTCTTGAGGCCGACCGTGAGCTTGTAGACGCCCTTGGCCAATTCGCCTTTTAGGCCGAGGATGGACTCGATTTTCGCCGGGTCGAGCGTGGTCTTGGCGGGGTCGATGTCCCCCTTCGGAGGGCCGCCTTTGCCGCCGCTCGTCTCCTTGATCTTGCCGAAGACGGCGCCGACCGCGCGAGCCAGGGTCTCCTCGTCCCCCATTCCGCCGATGTGCATGAACATCACGCGGGGCGAGTCCCAAAGGAAATGGTTGTGGAGCGCCGTAACTTCCAGGCCGTTGTCGAGCGCGGCGCTCATGACCGCGTTGACCTGGTCCTCGAGCAAGACCATGTCCCCCATGACCATCGTGTGCTCCCCCGCTTTCGAGAAGGCGGCCCAGGCCGTCAGTCCCATCGGCGGGGTCAGGCGCGCACCGCCGACGCGGACCTTGATGTCGTCGCGGGGATAGCTGACCTTGAAGACGCCTTCCTTCTCGTTGAGCGCGCCCTTTTGGCCCGTCAGCCGCTCGATCCGCCCCGTGTCGAGAGGAGGCGCTCCCGCCGCGGGAGCTGCGGCGACGACGGCGAGTACGATGACGAGTGCGATCCGTTTCATGCGCTCCCCCAGAACCCGATGGCGACGCCGAGTACGCCGGCGCCGAGGACGATCCAATACTCCGGCACTGTCTTCGCGATCAAACCCGTCGTGGCGAGCGCCAGGGCGGCGGTCGGCCAATCGACGATCGAGCGCCGGCCCAAGACGACGACCGCTCCGGCGATGGTGCCGACGGCCGCGGCCGTCACGCCGTCGACGAACGCCGCGATCCCAGGCCGCCGGCCGTAGCGCTTGAAGTAAGGCGCCGGGATCACGGTGAATAGGTAGCAGGGCAGGAAGGTTCCCAGCGCCGCGACGCAGGAGCCGGGGAGCCCCGCGACGAGGTAGCCGATGAAGCCGACCGTGATCACGATGGGCCCGGGCGTGATCATGGCGACCGCCACGGCGTCCAGAAACTGGCGGTCGTTGAGCCACTGATACTCTTTGACGACCCCGCCGTAGAGGAACGGCACGATGGCGAGGCCGCTGCCGAAGACGAAGGCTCCCGCCTTCCCGAAGAACAGGAAGACGATCGCGAGGAGTCCGGGATCGACTCCGAGGAGCGCGGGAGTCGTCTGTCCGGCGGGCCTTCGCACGAACCATACCAGGAGGCCCGAAGCCAGGAAGAGGAGCACGTACTCGCTCTCGGTCCGGATCGTCACGACGGCGGCGGCCGCAAATATCAGCCATAACAGCTTGTCGCGTCCCAGCGACTTATTCGCCAGCTTGTACGCGCTCTGGGCGATGATGCCGATGACGCACGCTCCGATCGTGTAGAACGCGGCCTGCATCCAGCTCAGGCCTCCGTAGCGCCGGTAGGCCCAGCCGAGGGCGATCACCATGAGGAAGGAGGGCAGAATGAAGGCGACGCTGACCACCGACGCTCCCAGCACGCCGTAGTGGACGTAGCCCAGGTACATGGCCGTCTGCGCCGCGAGCGGGCCCGGCGCCAACTGCGCGAGCGCCAATCCGTCCTTGAAGTCCGCCTCCGCGATCCACTTGCGCTCCTCGACCAAGTCCCGCTGCATGAAGCCGATGAGCGCGACAGGCCCCCCGAAGCCCAGCGTGCCGAGCTTGACGAAATAGACGGCAAGTTCGCGGAGCGAATAAGCGGCCGCCGGTGGGCTTTCGGTCATCGCTTCAACTCGCGAGCAGAGTATCCGCCGTCCGGATCAGCTCAAGCAGAGAATCCGAGGTTTTGGCTCG
>JACRDR010000326.1 GCA_016212845.1 Elusimicrobiota bacterium | reverse complement strand
GATCTTCACGTACGCGTTGCCCTTGAGCTGGTGGAGGCCGAGCGCCGCGGCGGGGACGCTCACGCCGGCTTTGCGCTGCGTCTCCCAGAGACGCGTCGCTTCCTCGAGTTCGGCGACGGCGAGCAGGTGATCCTGCCACTTGGCGGTGCGATAGAACTTGAGTCCGGTCATCGCCTTGGCGGCCGCGACGCCGGTCGCGAAGTTGAGGCCGAGGTAGAGCCACTGCCCGCCGGCCAGCGGGACCGCCATGCCCTCGGGCAGGCGGAGCATCGCGATCTGGTTCTTCGTGACGTCGACGCCGGCGGCGCGGGCCGCGTCGCGCGAGGCCGATTCGGAGATCGCCTCGCCCGGCCTAAATTTGTCGGCCAGCTCGTTCTGGAAGCGCTCGAGGTTCTTGCCCTCGGGCTCATCATTGCCGAGGACGCCGAACATGAGCGGCGCGCTCATTCCGAGCGCGGCCATTGCGGCGGGCGCGGACTCGCGCAGCGCGATGGAGAGCCCGATCATGCCGAGCGCCAAGCCGGCTTTGCGAGCGGTGGAAGTGTTCCACCAGCGCGGCGCGGTATGCGAGGGGAGGGCGACGGAGGGGATCGAGATGCCGCCGTTGATCGTGAGCGCGGCTTCGGCGGAAAGGCCGGAAGCATGTTCGGCGCCGGCGATGCCGGAAACTTCGGACGCGTCGGCTCCGGAGCGCTCGCGCTTCGCGGTGCCTTCGAACGCGCGGCCGGTGTGCTCGACCGAGCCTTCGGAGGCCGCGGTCGGCTGCGCGCGCATCGGAAGCGCGGCCTGGGCGAGAATGCCGGAAGACGCGAGCTTGCCGTTCTCGGCCTTGGCCCCGCCGGCGAGACCCTGCACGGTGACGGCGACGGCGGCGGAGACGGTCTGCGCCTTCAACGTCGAGACCGGACGGACCACGGGCAGGACGCCGAGGGAAACGCCGGCCGTGGGGGGCAGGGTGACGGAGGGAGCGGCGACTCCGCCCATCGGAAGGGCGACGCTGACCGGGACGGCGGCGGAGGAGTTGGCGCCGGCGACGGTCTGCGCGAAGGCCCGATACGGAAGGGCCCCGGGCGACGTGATAATGAGAGCGGCGACGAGAATTCGGGCGATAGTGCGCGTCATCACGGAGATGTGCCGGGCCTCGATCAAAATCCCCCCCTACGTGAACCCATCTTACCGCAGCCCGGCTCCTTCTCTTTGGGCCCTATAGGGAGGAGTCTCAAGAAAAAAAGCCCTAGTGCCCGGGTCACCTTCGACCCACGACTCCTAGGCCCTAGGTCCCCTCTTGTCGAATCCGAACACTGGTGCCAGGCACCAGCGTTCGGATTCCCCTGACCCAAGCTGACTCCCGCCACATTGAACTTGCCGAACTCCGGGGCTACATTGCCAACGGCAAGGCGATGACTAGATCGAGCAAGGTTCTCGCGGTCGCGGTCGGGGTGGCTCTCCAGCTCCCCGCCATCCAAGTCACCGCGGCGCCCGCGAGCATGATTCTCATCCGCCCGCGCCCGCCCCGCCGCGATCTCCCGAGGAAGCTCTCCCCCGTCGAGATCATGGAAGCCCAGCTCAAGACGCTGGTCGACAAAGGCCCGAGCCTGTCGATGGGCCGGCCCTATCGCAAGGACGCCGCCCTGCTCAACCCCGCGTCGCTTCCTTTGGAAGGCCTCGGCTTTTGGACGATCCGCCCCGAGCGCAACACGCATTACGGGACCGACGAGCTCATCGGCGGCCTGATCCACACCGCCGCGGCGCTGAAGAACGCCGACTCCGCGATGCAGCCGCTGGCGGTGGGCGACATCTCGGGTCCCAACGGGGGCCGGGTGGCCCTCCACCTGTCGCATCGGAGCGGTCGGGACGCCGATCTCCTGTTCTTTTGGACGAACAAGCGCGGAACTCCGGTCCTAACCGAGGAGTTCGTGCACTTCGACGCGCACGGCCGCGCGCGCTACATGGGGCAGCAGATCCGCTTCGACGTCGCTCGCAATTGGCGCCTGGTGAGGACCCTACTGGCCGATGAGCGCATCGGCCGCCCGGGCGTCCGCATTTTCGTGTGGAAGCCGCTGCGGGAAATCCTGCTGGCGCACGCGCGGCGCTTCGAGGAAGACCGGAAGGTCCTGCGGGCGGCGACGCTGGCGCTCCTGCCGAGCAAGGAGAGCGACGGCCTTCACAACGACCACTTCCACGTCCGCATCGCCTGCACCGCCCGCGAATCCGCCCTCGGCTGCAAAGACTAACGACGGGGACAGTCCCCTCGTTCGGGTTGCGTTCGGGTTAGGCCACGGCTGGGCTCAGCGGCCGGCGCAGCGGTAGACGGACATCACTTCCCCCACCAATTCCTGCCGGCGCGAGGGCGAGATCGACAGCCGGCCGAGGCTCTCCGTGGAGAAAATCTTATCCAGCGGCTGCGCGTTGTAGTCCTTGGCGCCGCCGTAAACCTTGTAGATGTACTCGTTGGCGACGCCGATCCCCTGATTGTAGGAGCCCACCGCGGTGTACCAGCCCTTCTGCTCGTCGACGATCTCGGCCAGACGCGTGCGCCGAAGATAGGCGAGATAGGCGGACGACAGCCCGAAGTTCGTCTCGAGGTTGTAGATGTGCCCCGGCTCGTCCTTGTGCCGGGCGATCGCCGCCCGGCGCTCTTTACGCTTGGCGTCGATCTGGGCGGCGGGCGCCCCGTTGGCGTCCATCGTCTTGAGCTCGCGGGTGATCGCGTCGACGTCGGGCGCCCCCTGCACGCCGTTGGGCATCGGGATGCCGAGGGCGACCGCGAAGGCCTCGGTCTCGTTGCGCAACCGCCCGTCGAGCGTGATGCGCTCGACCGCCTCGGTGACCGCGGGGTTCGTCATCTGCCCCAGGCCCTTGGCCGTGGTCGTCCAGGCGGAAGCGCGCGGATTGAACCCCGACTCGCGGAAGGTGAGGCAGAGCAGGATCGCGGGCGGGATCTTAAAAGCCGAGCTCGCCGCCCGGGCCGCCCGCACGAGCCGCCAGATATCGGTGTCGGTCACGTCGGAGCCCGGCTCGGCCGAGAGCGCGACGCCCTGCTCGAGGAAGTAGCGGACCAAGCTCACGCGATCCTTGAACGCGCCGCGGTCGAGCTCCGGCGAGTTCAGCAGGGTCAAGACGAGCTTGCGCTCGGCGTCGTTTAAGCGGCGGCGCGGTACGGACCCTTCGAGCGAGGAGAGCTGGGTGACGGCGGCCGGAGAAACCGGCCGCCCCAACCCGTCGAGCTCGGCGGCGTGCGCCTGGACGCCGAGACAAAGGAGCCAGGCCGCTGCCGCGAGCCGCATGGGCCTTAGCGTAGCCCCGGACCCGCGTCCGGGCAAGCCTTATTCGGGGAGTTCTTCAATCCCGATAACTTAAGATTGGGGTCTGACCCCAGGCTTAAGTTATTCGGGGAGCTCTTCGATTTCGAAGATTTGGACGCCGCCGCCGGTTAGGCCGATGGAGAGGCCGTGGGCGAGGTCGGCGCCGGAGCGGGCGGGGAGGACGACGGGGCCGCCGTCGGGGGCGACTTGGGCGTAGTCGCGCAGCACGTACATGCGGTCGGCTTTCGGTTTGAAGCCGCCCAAGGCGGAGAGGCCGGAGGCGTCGAGCTTGAAATCGGTCCAGCGGGTGTCGCGCGAGGAACCCCAGTTGGCGGCGACGAGGAGCGCGCGGCTGCCTTTGCCGGCGAGCCAGGCGGTGGTTTCGCCCGCGCCGCCGGTCGGCTCTAGGGATTCCATGACGCCGTCGCGGAAGAGGTCGCGGTTGCGCTTGCCGGCCGCGACCACGCGCCGCAGGAAGGCGCGGCGCGACGGGTTGCCTTTGGACCAGTCGATCCAAGCTTTGGCGTCGAAGGGGATCATCTTTTGGTTGCTCGACGGGCGGCCGTCGTCTTCCGAGCTGCTGCCGTCCCGGATGAGCATGGAATCTCTTCCAGTCATGAGCTCCAGGCCGTTGTAGAAGAGCGTCGGCTGGAACATGAGGGTGTTCGCCATGACGGCCTCGGCTTTGTAGCCGAACTTGTCGACCGGGTTCCCCTCGTTGGCGTCGTGGTTGGCCGGAAAGTTCACGAGGCCGGCCGAGCCCCGCTGCCACTGGGCGAAGGCGACTTCACGCAGGGTCGCGCGAATCCGTCCGGCGTCGCCGGAGACGATCGCGTCGTAGAGGCCGTTCTTGTTGTAGAGCGCGCCGGAGCCCGCCCGGCTCAGCGCGGTGAGGTTGTCGTAGGCCTCGTCGATGATCTGCGCGGCCGGGTTCGTCTCGCGGATCGCGCGGTCCATCTCGGCGAGGAATTCGGCGCCCTTCAAGGCGTCGCGGCGCGCGGCGAGGCCGGCGACGATTTGCTTGAGGGCTTCCTTGGCCCACGGGGCCACGGCGAGGCGGTCGCGCTCGAAGCTCAGAAGGCCGAGCCAGTGCGGGTAGAAGCGCTCGGCGGTCACGAAGTAGGACATGTCGCGCCGGATGCCGTCGACGCCGAGCTCCGAGAACAGCCGGGAGGCCTCGGCGGTCTGCCACGCCCGGGCGGAGGGCTGGGAGTAGTCGATCTGGGCCATGTCGTTCCACATGTAGCCGCCCTCGTAGCTGCCTTCGAACGGATGATGGACGAGGACGAAGCCGGCGGTTTTGGACTCGAGCAGCTCGTAGAGCGGCAGGCCCTCGCGCGAGCGGGGCGACTCGGAGAGGATGCGCTTCTTGTAGGCTTCGAGTTTGGCGGCGTCTTTTCGCTCTTCTTCGGTCGGCTGCGGCGGGGTCATGTGGATGAAGGCGTCGGGGTGCGCGTCGAAGAGGTAGCTGTCGAGCGAATAGTGGTTCGGGATGTAGTCGACCATCACCTTGAGGCCCTTTTTGTGGGCGCGCGCGACGAAGGCCTTAAACGCCGCGTCGCCGCCGTGCTCTTCCTTCACCTTGTAGCCGCGGATCGCGTACGGCGAGCCGCCGGCCACGCCCCAGCGCTTGAGCTTGCCGATCTCGAAGACGTCGAGGAGCCAGAGCGTGTCGGCCTGGCTGTCCACCTTGATGCGGTCGAGCTCCGCGTCGTCGAGCGCGTCGAAGACGTTCTTGTCCTTCTGGAACGCTCTCGCGAGGACCATGTAGATGCCCTCGTGCCGCGCGTCTTGGGACGGATCGTTCGCCTTGAGCTCCGCCCGGAGGCGGTTCACGAACTCGATCAGATGGGCGTCGAGCCTCTCGTCGAGCTGGTCGGGGCGCAGACGCAGGTCGCGGAGTCTCGCGAGCTCCGCCCGCTCTTGGGCCCACTGCGGCGCTTCGAGCAGTCCGTCGAGATATTTGAAGTACTGGTCGAGCTGGGCGGCCGAGTCTTCCCGACCGACTCCGAGCTTCGCGTGGAGAAAACCCTCGAGGCCGGGCTTATACGCCGTCATGCCCCCCCTAAAATGAAAAGGGCCCCAACCAGAGGGGCCGTCGCCGAGCACCGCGCGAAGTTCCGCGCGGCGATTGAGCGAACTCTTCGGAGGATCGCGGCCGGACAGGAGCTTTTCGACCGGCTCGGCGAGTCTTCCGGACGGGAAGGTGAAGCCGGTCATCGTGGGGCTCAGCAGGCGCTTCACCGCTCGTCCCGCGGCCCGCAGCCAGAAGCCGCCTCGGGACGCCTTGCCGGCGCCGAATTTCGCTTCAGCGTCTTTCGCGAGCGCTTCGGACTCGGCGCGCACGCGGGCCGGGTCCTTCAGAGCGGCTTCGAGGGCGTTGGCGGCGGCGCGGGCGTCGAAGAGGCCGGCGCCCTCGTGGCTCTTTAGGTCGGGCATCTTCTGCAGAGTGTTGTTGACGAGGCGCCCGAGGTAGAGCCAGTAGCCATGCGGCAGGGAGCCGCCGTCTTTGAGCATGACCTCGGCCATGCGCTGGGCGAGCTGCGCCAGCTGGCCGGTGACGTGCGGCGTCGCCATGGAGGTGCCGGACATCGCCTGGTACAGAGCCTTGTCCTGCCACTTCACGGTGCTCGCCGCGTCTTTCAGCTTCTCGGCGAGGTTGGTCGCGAGGGTGGAGATGATCTCGTAGGGGTTCGGCAGGTCGAAGTCGACCGCGCCGCCGTAGTGCAGCCAGAAGAAGAGCGGCTTGGCGCCGGGATTATCGCGCGACGAGTAGAAGGTGAGCTTGCCCTTCTTGTCGACCGCGCCGACGCGGAACGCCAAGGCCGCGTTGCCGGGCGAGCCGATCGTGCCTTCCTGCGGCCCTTCGTTGCCCGCCGCCGCCACGACCGCGACGTCCTTGAGCTGAAGCATGTTCACGAGCTTCGACAACGGAGAGTCGGGCTCGCCGGGGCCGCCCAAGCTCATGTTCACCACGACCGGGGTCTTGAGCGGGTCGACTAAGCTCAGCGCCCACTCGAGGCCGGCCATGACCATCGCGTCGGAGCCGCCGTTGGCGCCGAGCACCTTGCCGACCGCGAACTTCGCCTCGGTCGCCATGCCCTCGTACGGCGAGCCCTCGACCTTCGTCGCGCCGACGATGCCCATGCCGTGCGTGCCGTGGCCGATGCTCTCCTGAGTGACGTCGTCGGCGGAGCCTTCGCCGGAGAAGTTGCGCACCGGGCCGATGCGGTCCTTGGCTAACCCGGGGTGCGACAGGTCGCCGCCTTCGTCGAGATAGACCACCAGCACGCCCTTGCCGGTGAGGCCGAGCTTTTCGCGCATCTCCGTCGCGCCGGAAAGCTTGGCGGTGTCGTGGATCATGCGGTACTTCGGCTGAGCGCGGTGGACTTTATAGCCTTTGGCCTCGAAGTCGGCGGTGAAGGCGGCGATCTTCGACTCCGGCACGTTGATCCAGAAGCTCTGCGACAGCGGCATCGCGGCCTGGACCTGGGCCTCGTGGCGTTCCAGCGTCTGCGGGTCGAGGCCGTGGCCGACGGCCGCTTCCGAGACCGCCTTCGCCGGCAGGCCGCGCAGGTCCTCGAACTTCTGGATGCGCAGGCTCTTCGGCGCCTCGACGATCAAATGCACCGGCCCGATGTTCGGGTCGACGCCGGGCACGCCGGTGCCCATCGGGTCGGGCGCGGGGCTCGGCACGTCCAGGGGCACGTTGGCGATGCGGGCCAGGAGCGTGACCATCTCGCCGAGCGCGCCCGGGCGGCCGACCCAGGCTTTGTTGGCGAGGATGAAGTCCATCACGCGCGGCTTCAGCGGCTCGGCGCGCATGCGCTCGACGAGCGTGCGCTTGCGGGAGACGGCGGAGAAAAACTTCGAGATCGTGCGGGTGAGCGCCATGTCCTGCGCGCCGGAGGAGTCGAGGAGGGCGACGATCGCCTCGTTGGAGATCGCGGTCGGGTCCGAGTTCGCGACCTCGCCCAGCGCCGCGCTGGAAAGATGGCGAATGTTGCCGCGCTCCTTGAGATCGCGGACGCGGTAGGCGAGCGCGTCGGCGCCGGCCGTGCCCGCCTTGCCGCCGAGCTCGCCGAGGAGCCAGGCGGCGGTGAAGCGGATCATCTTGTCGGAGCTGCTGGTCTCCTGGACGATCCGGGAGACGTACTTGGAGTCGCCGTGGCGGGCCAGGGCGTAGGCGGCGTAGATCGCGACGTCGGCGCGGTCGGCGCGTATTTCCTGCGCGGCCTGGGCCAAGAGCTGGTCGGCCGCGTAGCTCGGCGTGTTGCCGAGCGCGAGGAAGGCGGCCTGCCGCACTCTGCCGTCGGGATCGGACACCGCGAGCTTCGAGAGCTCGATCGCCGCCGAGGGCGAGCGCATGTTGTAGAGGGACATCGCTGCGTAGAAGCGCACGAGCCAGACCGGGTCCTTGAGCGCCTCGATGAGCATCGGTACGGCCATGTCGCGGGCGGCGTTCCACGTGCGCTGGGCGGCGGCGTTCGCGGCGTTGCCGACGT
>JACRDR010000325.1 GCA_016212845.1 Elusimicrobiota bacterium | reverse complement strand
TGGTACGGAGCGGGCGTACCTCAATCCCCGGTGTGCTCATCGGTAGCAGCAGATAGGAGAGGCCGGCGTGCTTCGGCATGTCCGGCTCGGTACGGCAGAGCAGGAACATCATGTCGGCGTAGTGCGCCGAGCTGGTCCAGATTTTCTGACCGTTGATGACGAACTGCCCGTTCTCGACGACCGCGCGGGTCTGCGCCGCCGCCAAGTCGGAACCGGAGCCAGGCTCGGACTAGCCCTGGCACCAGATGGTTTCACCGCGGATGGTGGGGCTAATCCAGCACCGCTTCTGTTCCTCGGTGCCCACCTCAAGCAGCGTCGGCACCAGCATGCTGATGCCCTGGTTGTGGATTCCCGGCGAAACGCCGGCACGGTTGAAAGCGTCGGCGATAATCGCAAGCTCGATCACGTTGGGCTCGGCGCCGAAGCCGCCGTAGTCACGCGGTATGGTGCGGGCGAAATAGCCACGCTCGAGCAGTTGCGCCTGCCAGTCCCGCATCTTGCGGTCGGGCTGCTTGCGGCCGCCGCCCGGACGCGGCGCGCGATCGCGGTGCCTGGCGATGAAGATGTTCACCTCGTCGTACAGCGCGCGATGATGTTCCGTTAGCGTTAGATCCATGGACGTTCCCCTGTGGCGAGGCGTCGGACGATCCGCAGCAAGCGTCTGCGAGAACTGTGGCGCCATTCTGCCGCCGCAGTGTCGCGCCCTGCATGCCACGGTGCAAGCCCAAGCAGCCAGTGGTCTGATTGATGATGATGCTTCCTTTGGTGTTGAAGCCCTGAACATATCCCCGACGGCCTCGGCAATGCGTATGTTGGATCAGCAGCTCACTGACAGTGCTGAAGTCGAGGCCCCGCGGACGACAGCCTTCTCAGAGGAGTGTCATGGCGGGTCGGGCGGAGAAGCAGGACAAATCAGGGCGAAGCATCCCCGCGGCAACCCGGCCGCGGAGCGAGAGGGCTTCCGTTCGACCGCGCCGCCCCAGCCCGCCGGCACCGTGCCCGACGTGGCCGCGACGAAGGAAGCCGGTCCGGTCGTCGACGAAGGCTTCCGCTCCCTCTTGAAGAACGCGACGCTCGGCGCCATGGCCGGGGCGGTCGTGGGCATCGGCCTCTTGCCGCTGTTCGGGCCGATCGGAATCTTCATCGGCGCCGCCATGGGCGCCTCCATGATGGTCGTGACTAAAAAGCTCGCCGGCTGACCCGAGGACTTCCACGATGAGACCCCCCCTCTTCGCCATCGCCGCCGTCGCCGCCGCCCTCGGCCTCGCTCACGCCGCGGAACCGGTCGTCTCCCGCCCGCTCCCCGCGCGGATGGCGCCGGAAACCTTGCCGGCGAACCAGATCCCGAAAGAGACCGGTCCGACCGCGGAAATGGTCGGCGGCCTCGCGGACGATCCCACGCAGGAAGGACAGAGCCGCATTTACGACGGCGCGGGACTGACCGCCGGCAGCAGCGCGTTTACCCTCAAAAATCCGATCGGCCCCAAGGTCGGCGCGGGCAAGCCCGCCGCTCGTCCGCGCGCGCCCGAAGTGCCCCAAAAGACCGTCGCCGCGAAGAAGGAGCCCGACGCGCCGTTTTGGGACGACAAGACCGTCGGGTTCGCCGCGCTCGGCGTGCTGGCCGGCGGCTTGATCGGCCTGGGCGCCGCCTTCATGGGCATGGGCCCGGCGGGCGTCGTCTTGGGCGCCGTCCTCGGCGCCGCGCTCCTCGTCGGTCTCTTCAAGTGGAAGGGCTACACGAAGGGAGACAAGAAGGGCGAGTAAGCTAGCTCTTCGGCACTTCCGCTTTCCCGAGCAAAAACGCCAGCGCCACCGCACCCACCGAGATGCACGAGTCGGCCACGTTGAACACCGGCCACACGCGGAAATCCAGGAAGTCGATCACGTGGCCGAACGCCAGCCGGTCGTATAGGTTCCCGAGCGCCCCGCCCGCGACCAAGGCCAGCGCGGCCTGAGCCCAGCGCCCCGCCGCTTCCGGCCGCGTCCGCATCCAGAACAGCCCGCCGAGCAGGACGACCGAGACGCCGATGAAGAACAGATTGGCGCCCTGCATCATGCCGAACGCCGCGCCGGTGTTCTCGACGTAGGTGAAGTAAAAGAACTTCGTCAGCGGAATCGGCGAGCGCGGATAGAGCCAGCTCTGCGCCCAAATCTTGGTGAGCCGGTCCGCCGCGACGACGGCGGCGACGATCAGGCCGAGGCGAGTTGTTTCACGCACCGCGCGCAAAGCTCCGGGTGTCCGACGTCGGCGCCCACGTCCGAAAGCCAGCGCCAACAACGGCCGCATTTTTTCACGCCGGCGGCCGCCTCCACGGCGACCTCGAAGGAACCGCCGCCCGGCGCGAACTCGACTTGAGAGACCATGAAGATCTCGGCGAGGCGCTCGCGCAGCGGCTCGAGCACCTTCCGCTCGGGACCGTCGCCTTTGACGAGGACCTTCGCCTCGAGCGAAGAGCGGAGAGCCTTGGCGTTGCGCTGCGCCTCGATGCCCTTGAGCACGGCGGCGCGCACCGACTGGAGCACGCCCCAGCGCTCGGCGAGCGCGGCGTCGCGCCACCGGGCCTGGGGCGCGGGGATGAGCGACAGGAAGACGCTTTCGGGCAGCTTCCTGGAGGAGCCCAGCTCGCCGTGCATCCGGCGAAGCTCGGCCCACGCCTCTTCGGCGGTAAACGACAGCACCGGGGCCGTGAGCGAGATCAGCGTCTCGAGGCACGCGTGCATCACCGTCTGAGCCGCGCGGCGCTCGGGCGCGTCGACGGCGAGCGTGTAGAGCTTGTCCTTGCACGCGTCGAGATAGAACGAGGAGAGGTCGAGGTTGCAGAAGTCGACCACGTGCCGGATCGCGTCGCGATAACGGAACTCGGTGTAGGCCCGGCGCGTCTCCTCGGTGAGGATGGAGAGGCGATGGAGCAGGAAGCGGTCC
>JACRDR010000317.1 GCA_016212845.1 Elusimicrobiota bacterium | reverse complement strand
GGCTCCTCCGCCGCGCAGGTGCTTTCCGCCGTGAGGCGCGGGCTGTCGCCCGCTTTCCGCTCGCGGGCGAAACTGAGGTGCCCGGCCCTTCCGGCCCACAGCCCGTCGGCGCGCATCGTCTCCGTCTTGAAGGGCGTCCGTCTCGGGCCCGAACTCTTGCGAAAGCGCTTTTTCGAGGTGTGATGGCGGCAAAACCGAAGATCGTCTTGGTCGGCGCGGGCGGGCACGGACGGGTCGTGGCCGAGATCATCCGGCTCGGCGGCAAGTACGAGCTGTTCGGCGCGATCGACCCCGATCCGAAAGCCGCCACGACCGCCGGGCTCAAGTGGCTCGGCAAGGACGACGCGCTCGCGAAGCTCCGCAGCGCGGGCGTCACCCGAGCGGCGGTGGGCCTGGGCTCGATCGGCGACTCGCGCGCGCGGGCCGGCCTTCGCAAGCGCCTCGCCGCGGCCGGCTTCGAGCTGCCTTCCCTGGTCCATCCCTCCGCGATCGTCTCGAAGACCGTCTCCTTGGGCGACGCGTGCCAGGTGATGGCGGGCGCGCTGCTCAACCCGGGCGTCCGCGCCGAGGCAGGGGTCGTGATCAACACCGGCGCGGTCGTCGAGCACGACTGCCGTCTCGCGGAGGACTCTTTCGTCGGACCGTCCGCCGTACTCGGCGGCGACGTCGTGCTGGAGGAAGCGGCCTTCGTCGGCATCGGCGCGACCGTCCTGCAGGGCATCCGCGTCGGCGCCAAAGCGATCGTCGGCGCGGGAGCGGTCGTCGTTCGTCCCGTGCCCGCCGGCGCGACGGTCGTCGGCGTGCCCGCCGCGCCCCTGGGGGTTCGCCGGTGAAGAACGTGAGCGTCGATTACCGCAAGCTCGTGCTCCCGCCCTCCGCCACGCTCCGCAAAGCGATCCAGGCGATGACGTCCGCCGGCGGCATGGTCCTCGTCGCCAAAGCGGACCAAAAGCTCCTCGGCGTCGTCGTGGACTCGGACATCCGCAAGGGCATCCTCCGCGGACTCGAGCTCAGCGCGCCGATCGAGAAGGTGATGAATCGCAAGCCCTTCACGCTGCCCTTCGGGCTAGAACGCGAGGAAATCGTCCGCGCCTTCCGGCGCGAGCCCCGCTCCTGCGTCCCGCTCGTCGACCGGGCCGGACGAGTGCGCGAGCTCGCCGTCTTGAGCGAGTATCTCGCCGAGCCCGAATCCCGCGGCAACACCGTCGTCCTCATGGTCGGGGGCCAGGGCCGCCGGCTGCTGCCGCTCACGCAGGACCGGCCGAAGCCTCTGCTGCAGGTGGGCGACCGCCCGATCCTCGAGACGATCATCGACCAGTTTTTCTCCGCCGGCTTCACCCGCTTCTATCTCGCGGTGAACCACCAGGCCGACCAGATCCGCGAGCATTTCGGCGACGGCAAGCGGCTCGGCGTCTCGATCCGCTACGTGCAGGAGCGCAAGCCGCTCGGCACCGCCGGCGCGCTCTCGCTGGTTCCCCGGAAGGGCCTGACGGAGCCGCTGATCCTCATGAACGGCGACCTCCTCACCAAGATCGACTTCAAGGCGCTGCTCGACTTCCACCGCGAGGAGAAGAACCTGGCGACCGTCTGCGTGCGCGAGCACGACTACCAGGTGCCCTTCGGCGTCGTCTCGATGAAGGACCACCGCCTCGAGAAGATCGTCGAAAAGCCCACCCAGCGCTACTTCGTGAACGCGGGCATCTACGTCCTCGAGCCCAAGGTGCTCGGCCTGATCCGGAAGGGCCGCCCCATGGACGTCCCCGAGCTTTTGACCCGCGTCCAGCGGCGCTCGCCCCGCGGCGTCGGCTGCTTCCCGATCCGGGAGTATTGGATCGACATCGGGCGCCTCGACGAGTACCGCAAGGCGCAATCGGAGTACGACCGCCACTTCTAATGCCCAAAACCGCCAAACCCAAAGCCGCACCCGCCGCCCCGACGCCGATTCCGCTCTCGAGCCCGGCGATCCGCGGCAACGCGTGGAAGTACGTGAAGGAGTGCCTCGACACCGAGTGGGTGTCCTCCGTCGGCCGCTTCGTCGGCCTCTTCGAGAAAAGCGTCGCCGAGTTCACCGGCTCGCCCTACGCGGTCGCGGGCGTCAACGGCACCGCCTGCCTCCACGTCGCGCTTAAGCTCGCCGGCATCGGCCCCGGCGACGGCGTGATCGTGCCGTCCCTCACCTTCATCGCCACCGCCAACGCCGTGAGCTACTGCGGCGCGGCGCCCCTCTTCCTTGATTGCGACGAGACCCGCTTCAACCTCGACCTCGACCAACTGGAAGACTTCCTCTCGCGCTGCAAAAAAGGCGGCTCCGACCTCGTCACTCCTTCCGGCGTGCCGGTGAAGGCGGTCATGCCCGTGCACGTGCTCGGATTTCCGGTCGACATGGACCGCCTCCAAGCGATCTGCGAAAAGCATCGCCTGATCCTCATCGAGGACGCGGCGGAGTCTATCGGTTCGACCTGGAAGGGCCGGCATACCGGCACCTTCGGCAAGCTCGGCGTCCTCAGCTTCAACGGCAACAAGATCATCACGACGGGCGGCGGCGGCATGCTGCTCACCGCCGACGAGGAATTGGCCAAGCGCGCGCGCCACGTCACCCAGCAGGCGAAATCCGACGCCGCCGAGTACCTCCACGACGAGATCGGCTACAACTACCGCATGACCAACGTCTGCGCCGCGCTCGGGCTCGCGCAGTTGGAGGTGCTCCCCGAGTTCCTCGACCAGCGCCGCCGGATTTCCGATTGGTACCGGACCGAGCTCCCCAAGGTCCGCGTCGAGGAGACCGGCAAGGACGCGGTCTGGAACAAGTGGCTCATGGCCGCCCAGGTCACGACCGCCGAGGCGAAAGCCGACTTGCTCCGAAAGCTGAACGAGGCCGGCGCCCAGGCGCGCCCGCTGTGGGTTCCGGTCCCGATGCAAAAACCCTATCGCGGCGCGTTCTCCGCCAACATCGAGAAGGCCAAACGCGCCTACGACACCGTGATCAACATTCCCTCCTCTACGTCCATGACGGAGAAGGACGCCGCCCGCGTCGCCAAGGTGCTTCGCGAGGCGCCGTTGGAGCGGCTGCTCGTTTGAACCCCGAAGGGAGCGCGCTGCTCAAGGAGCACGCCGGCCCCTACCGGGGACGGCTCCTCGCGCTCGCGGGCCTCGTGCTGCTCGGTTCGCTCGGCGAAGGCGCGGGCATCGGCCTCTTCTACCCGCTCCTCGAGTACGTCCAGCGCGGGCCGTCGTTCCTGGAGTCCGGCGCGGCGGCCAGGCTCGCGACGGCGCTCGGCTCGATGGGGATCGTGCCCTCGGTCGGCGTCTTCATCTTCCTGATCTTCGTCGTCATCAGCGTCACGCTCGCGGTAAAGTTCGGGGTGAGCCGCGGCACCGCCGCGCTGTCCGAAGCGCTGATGAAGGACCTGCGCGACCGCGCCTTCTCTAGGCTCATCCGCCTCCACGTCTTCCACTACTACGCCACTTCGAGCGCCTCGCTCACCCAGACGCTCGAGAACGAGGTCGAGTACCTCGGCCAGGCCTTCAATTTCGGCGTGCTGGCCGCCGCCGCGGGACTTTCGATCGCCGTCTATTCGACCTTCCTCCTCGCGCTGTCGTGGCAGCTGACGCTCCTCGTCGGCGTGCTCGGCGCGATCCGCTACGGCGTCGGCGGCATCGTGATCCGCCGCCTGCGCGCGCTCGGGGCCGAGCACGGCCTCCTGCGCGAGCGAATGAAGTCTACCCTCACGTCGCTCCATCAGGGCATCGACGTGGTGAAGTCCTTCGGTACCGAGGAACGCGAGACGAAGCGCTTCGCGGGCCTCACCACCCGCATCCGCGACAACGCGGAGTCCCTCACCACCGCCCAGGCGGGTCAGTCGCTCGTGGAAGGGCTCCTCGGCGACGGCCTGCTCTGCGGCGTGATCTACATCGCAGTGCAGCGCCTCGGCATGACCGGCACCTCGCTCCTCACATTCCTCTTCGTCGTCAGCCGCGTGATCCCCAAGGTCGCCGCCATCAACGACTCCCGCGTGCGCATCGCCGAGTACCTCTCGCGCGTGGCCCTCCTGCCGCGAGCGCTGAGCGGCGCCGGGTTGCCGGAACTCGCGTGGGGCGGATCGCGGAAGGACTCCTTCGAGAAGGCGGTGACGTTCGAGAAGGTCTCGTTCTCTTATCCCGGCAGCGAGATGCCCTCGGTGCAGGACGTCTCCTTCACCCTGCGCAAGGGCGAGACCCTGGCCCTCGTCGGCGAGTCGGGCGCGGGCAAGTCGACCTTGGCTCGATTGCTGCTGAGGCTCTTCGATCCCTCGGCCGGACGCGTGGCGGTCGACGGCGTCGCGCTCTCCGAACTGCGCCGCGAGGATTGGACCAAGCTCGTCGGCGTCGTCAGCCAGGACACCTTCGTCTTCGACGACACGCTCGAGAACAACGTGAAGTACGGCGCCCCCGACGCCACGCCCGAACAATTGCAGGACGCGCTGCGCCGCGCCCGCTGCCTCGAGTTCGTCTCCGCGATGCCCGAGAAGGAGCGCACCGTCTTGGGCGAGCGCGGCGTGCGGCTATCCGGCGGCCAGCGCCAGCGCATCGCGATCGCGCGCGCCTTCCTGCGCAACGCGCCGATCCTGATCCTCGACGAGGCGACCAGCGCGATGGACGCCGCGACCGAAAAGCAGATCCAAGAAGCGATCGAGGAGCTGGCGAAAGACCGGACGATGCTGGTGATCGCCCACCGCTTCACCACCATCCGGGGCGCCGCGCGGATCGTCGTCCTGGAAGGCGGCAAGGTCGTCGAAGAAGGCACCCACGAGCGCCTTCTGTCGGAAGGCCGGCTCTACCGCAAGTTCCACGACCTCCAGTCGCGATAGAGTCAATTTGGGGACAGTCCCACACGTGTCCAGTTAAATAGAGAGGGAGCCCTTCGCCAGAAGTAGACTGTTGTTGCTTAGGCAACTTTCTACCGACGGAGGACTCCCTTGCC
>JACRDR010000318.1 GCA_016212845.1 Elusimicrobiota bacterium | reverse complement strand
GGGAGACCGAGATGTCCTTGAGGCCCGACTCGACCCAGCGCACGATCTCGAGCGCGCGGTGGGAGGGCTGCAGGAACTCGGGATGCGCCTTGAAGTGCGCGAGGAGCGGCTCCTGGAAGCGCGAGAGCTTGAAGAAGTAGCTCTCTTCCTCGACCTCGCGCAGCGGCTTGCCGCAGTCGGCGTTCAGGCAGACGCGCTTATCGCCCAGTTCGGTCAGGGTCCAGTACGTCTCGCACGAGACGCAGTAAAAGCCGCGGTAGACGCCCTTGTAGATATCGCCCTTGTCGTGGAGCGCCTTGAACACCTGGCGCACCGTCTCCTCGTGGCGCGGGTCGGTCGTGCGGATGAAGTCGTCGTAGCGGACGTCGAGGTGCTTCCACAGCTCGCGGAAGCTCTCGGCGATCTCGTCGGCGTGGACTTTCGGGGTCATGCCGCGCGCCTTCGCGACCTCCTCGATCTTGGAGCCGTGCTCGTCGGTGCCGGTGAGGAAATGCGTCTTGCGGCCGCGCATCTGGTGGTAGCGGTTGAGCACGTCCGCGGCCAAGGTCGTGTACGCGTGCCCGATGTGCGGGGCCGCGTTCACGTAGTAGATCGGCGTCGTCAGGTAGTAGGGCTTCGGTGTTTTTTCGGTCATGAAAAGCGTTCGAGCTCCAGGGCGGCGAGCTGGACGATGAGTTTGGGATCGACGTTGGAGCGCAGGTACGAGCCGAGCCGCGCGAGCTCGCGCAGCCCGCCCTCCGTGCCGGGCGCGCCCCGGCGTCCGCGGTCGCGGATGCGCCACGCGATGCGGCGCAGGTGCGCCTCCGCCACGGGACGCGCGAGATGAAGCTCTTTCGGAAGGCCGTCGGCCAGGCGGAACGGAGCCATCGGCTCGCCCGCCCACTCATCGGGGTCGGAGACCTCGAGCTTACGAAGCTGGAGCGCGCGGCCGGGAGAGCCCTCGGAGAGGCGCGCGAGCCGCGCCGCCTCGGCGCCCGTCACGCCCGCGCCCTGGAGCACGGCCAGGACGTCGGACTCGGGGAGCGCGCCGAAGGGCACGCGGTGGCAGCGGGAAACGATCGTCGGCAGGACGCGCTCGCGCCGCGAGGTCACGAGCACCCAGACGGTGCGCGACGGCGGCTCTTCCAGCGACTTGAGCAGGGCGTTGGCCGCCTCGATTTCGAGCCGTTCGGCGTCTTCCAGGATCGCGATCTTCCAGCGGCCGGTCAAGGACGTCATCTCGACGTCCTTGATGAGATGGCGCACGGTGTCGACGCGCACGGAGCGCTGGCGCTCGACTTCCTCTTCGCGCAGGCCGGCCTGGTAGGCGGCGTCGACGCGCTTTAAATCGGGGTCGATGCCCTTGGACGCGGCGGTGCACGAGGCGCAGGCGTCGCAGGCGTCGGCGGACGCGGAAGGCGCGAGGCAGTTCAGCGCTTTACCGAGCTCGCGCCCGGTCAGGGCCTTGCCCACGCCCTCGGGCCCGTAGAACAGGAGCGCCGGCGGCATCTTCTTGGAGCGGAGCATCGGCCCGAGAAGCCTGATCGCGCGGCCTTGTCCCCGGACGGTGGAGAGGCTCATCGGCGGGCCCTCGGGAGGACCTTCGCCACGCGCTCCCAGATCGCGGCGTGGACCTGATCGACGGAAAGCGTGGCGTCGACGACGCGGGTGCGGGGCTCGCTCTTGGCGAAGCGGCGGTAGCCGCCCCGTACGCGGTCGCGGAAGGCGCGGCCGGCCGCTTCGAGGCGGTCGGCGGGCGCGGTCTGGCGCTTGTGGAAGACGCGGTCCGGCACGTCGAGGACGATCGTCGCGTCGGCCCTGAGCCCGCCGGTGGCGATGCGGTTGAGCTTCTTCACGAGCGCGACCGGCAGGCCGCGTCCGGCGCCCTGGTAGGCCAGGGTCGCGAGCGTATAGCGTTCGCAGACGACGATCGCGCCGTCGGCGAGGGCGGGCCGCAGGCGCTCCTCGGTGTGCTGGGCGCGCGCCGCTTCGTATAGGAGCAGCTCGGCCAGCGGCTTCACCTTGTGGGCCGGATCGAGGACGACCTGGCGGACCGCCTCGGCGAAGCCGGTGCCGCCCGGCTCGCGCGTATGGACGACGGGAAACCCGCGGCCTCGAAGCGCCTTCACGAGAAGCGCGGCCTGGGTGGACTTGCCCGAGCGGTCCGGGCCCTCGAGCACGATGAAGCGGCCGGAGTGGGAACTCACCTGCGCGTCGATTCTAGCAGTTTTGCCCGCGGGGGTATTTTGTTAGACTCGAATGCCGCCCCCGACGGTGTCCATGCGAGCCTCGACGCTTCCCGAGCCCGTCTCTCGAACCCGCGCCGCGCTCTCGTTTTCCGTGATCATCCCCTGCTCGCGGCCCGAGGCCTTGGCCCGCTGCCTGAGGAGCCTGAGCCGGGCGCAAGGAGACTTGGAGATCGTCTTGGCGCTGACCGACGACGCCTGCCGGGACGCCGCCGGCGGCTGCGCGATCGTCGACGCGCGCGGCCTCACGCCGGGCGCCGCGCGCAATTGCGCGCTCGCCCGGGCGTCGGGCGACTGGCTGGTGTTCCT
>JACRDR010000312.1 GCA_016212845.1 Elusimicrobiota bacterium | reverse complement strand
GTCCGCGCCCGCCTCGGCCGCGAGGGCCACGGTCTCGGCGTTGACGCCGCCGTCCACCATGAGCCAGGTCTTGCGGCCCGAACGGTCGATCGCGTCGCGAAGCACGCGCACCTTCTCGAGCTGGTCGGACAAAAACGCCTGCCCGCCGAAGCCGGGCTCGACGGTCATGACGAGCGCGAGATCGATGCGGTTGAGAAAGGGGAGGAGCCGGTCGACGGGCGTCTTGGGCTTCACGGCGATGCCCGCCTGGGCCCGGCGGCCGAGCGCGGCGAGAAACGCCTCGGGATCTTCCGAGGCCTCCTCGTGAGCGACGACGACGTCGGCGCCGGCGTCGGCGACCGCCTTCGCGAAAAACGCCGGGCGCTCCACCATGAGGTGCGCGTCGCAGGCGACGCCGCCGCGGGCTTTTACGGCCTTCACGATGTCGGGGCCGAAGCTCAGGTTCGGCACGAAGTGGCCGTCCATCACGTCGACGGAAACCCAATCGGTCGCGCCGCGGACGGCTTCGACGGCGGCGCCGATCGCGCCGAAGTCGGCGGCCAAAAGCGAGGGCACGATGCGGACCTTGCCGTCGGGAATCGGGAGAGCCATCAGGCCGGGCCTCCCGTAGCCCCAACGAAGCCCGGCACAATGGTGCTCCGCCCCATTAGGCCGGGCCTCCCGTAGCCCCAACGAAGCCCGGCACAATGGTGCTCCGCCCCATTAGAGATCCCGCTCCTCGACGAGGATGCCGTTGAGGAAGATCTTCATCCGCGCGCCCGCGCCGCTGTCCGGCACCTGGAGATCGATTTTCGAGCCCGGCGGCCGCACGCCGTTGAAGAGCTCCCGCTCGCCGTATTGGTCGACTACGACGATGCGGACGGTGCTGTCGGCCGAGCCCTGCGAGACCTCGTAGCGGATCGACTTGCTGGGGCCGGCGGCGGTCGTCTTCGAGCGCCCGCTGATCGTCAGCTTGATCTTCGGGTTCGGCGTGAGCACCGCGTCGGGCGCCGGCTCCTGCGAAAGGATGACGCCGTTGGGGAACAGCGCGCCGAAGTCCTTCGAGATCGCGACTTGGAATCCGCCCTCCGCCGCCCAGCTGCTCGCTTCGGTCACGTCCTTCCGTCCGAAGTCCGGCATGAGCGCGATGTTGGCGGGCGGAGCGCCGCCGGACACCACCACGCCGACCTGCGAGTTCCGCTCGACGCTGGATTCCGACTTCGGGTCCTGCGACATGACCATGCCCTTGTCGTACTTGAGCGAATACGCCTCGGAGACCTCGCCCAGCACGAGCTGGTTCTGCCGGAGCAGCATCTCGGCGTTGCGGAGGGGGAGCCCGACGACGACGGGCGCGAACACGGTCTCGCCGCCCTGGCTCACGACGACCTTCAAGACCTTGCCCTCGCGGACCTTCGTGCCCGGCGGCGGGTTCTGTAGCAAGATCGCGCCGATCGGCACCGCGTTGTTGAACTCTTCGCCTTCCTTGCGCAGCGCGATGTTGAGCGGCGCGAGCAGGTCGAGCGCGGCGGAGACGGGCTTGCCCTTGAGATCGGGGACGATCTGGACCTTTCGCGCGTGCACCACGCCTTCGATGCCCCAGCGGAAGGCGAAAAAGGAAAAAGCGAGGAGCGTCCCCATGGATAGGAGCGCTTCCCAAACTTGAACTTCGCCGCGGCTTCGTTTCACGTTAAACGGGTAAACGGTCCCCGGGCTTCAGACGCAGACCGTTCAGAAAATCGGCCGCAGGAAGCGGCTTTTTCCCTTGAGGCTGGACCTCGTGCACCCAGAGTTTCCCGACGCCGCATTCTATCAAAAAACCGTCACGCCCGGCAACGCGGACCAGCGTGCCCGGCCGGCCCTCTCCGTTCTCGGTTTCCACCGAAGTCTTCAGCAGATTCACGGGGACGCCCTTGCACTCGAAATAGGCGATCGGACCGCCGCGAAGGCCGCGCACGCGGTTGTGGATTTCCGCGGCCTTTTGATCGAAGGAAACCTTCGCGTCCGCCTTGGTCAGCCGGGGCGCGAGCGACGGCTCGCCGGCCTGCACGACGCGCCGCACCGAGGCGTCGAACCCGGCGAATTCCTTCAGCACCAAGTCGACGCCGAGGGCGGTCAAGCGCGCGGCGAGAGCGGGCGCGTCCTCGTTCGGGCCGACTTCGGTCTCGGCGACCGCCTGGATCGGCCCCGTATCCATCCCCTCGTCGAGCCAAAAGAGCGTGACCGCGGTCGTTTTCTCGCCCTTGACCAAGGACCACTGGATCGGCGCCGCGCCGCGATACTTCGGCAAGAGCGAGAAATGCGTATTCAGGAACCCGAGCCTCGTCGCCCCGAGCAGGTCGGACTTGAGGATCTTGCCGTAGGCCACGACGAGCGCCGCGTCGGCGCCCAACGCCTTCAGCATGGGCGTCAATTCCGACGGAGAGCCCGCGGGCTGATGCACGGGGAGGCCGAGGCGCAGCGCCGCGGACTTGACGGGCGGCGGGGTGAGCTCGAGGCCCCGGCCCGCCGGCTTATCGGGGCGGGTGACGACCGCGAGGACGTCGTTGTCGCGCCGGCTCGCCTCGAGGAAAGGGACGTCGTTCTCGGGCGTGACGAAGAACAGGTGTTTCTAACGGGCCACGGGGAAAGTCTACGCCATTGCCCGCCCGCCGTTCAATGGCGCGCGCGCAGGGCGTCGCGAAGCTCGCGCAGGTCGCATTCCGGCGCGTGGTCTTCGACGAGCTTCGAGAGCTCGGGGTGCTTAAACGACAGGGTCGCCAGCCGCTCGCAATGCGGATAGGGGACCGCGCGAGCCTTCGACGGCCGCGGCCAGATCAGCGCCACGGCGGTGGCGGCGAAGAACGCGGACGAGAAGTACAGGGCCCGGCTCAACGGCGTGGGTTTGAGGTTCATACCGGAAGGATAACTCCGAGGCCTCTCCGGGGCCAAAGCAAGAGATATTCACGAAAAAGTGATTGTTTTTACTGGCTTTATGGAGGCCGCTCTACGCTTGGTGAGAGAGCGGTGTTTTTCTACTCGATGTAGCGGAATCCCTTTCCGGGGATATTCTGCAGCCGGTCGGAGGCGGCGGGAGGAAGCTTCTTGCGAAGCTTATGCAGATGGGAGTCGACGACGCGATCGACGGTGATCGTGTCCCAGACCTGCTTCAAGATGTCCTCTCGGCTCATCACGCGCGGACGCTTTTCTACGAGGAAATAAAGGAGGTCGAACTCCTTGACCGTGAAGCGGGGCAGCGGCGTGCCCTGCCATTTGACGACGTGCGCCTTCGCGTCGAGCTCCAGGTCGCCGGCGCGCAGGACGTCGCCCTCGCCATGATCGAGCGCGAGCCGCCGCAGGAGCGCCTTCACCCACAGGAGAAGTTCGTCCGGCGGCACGGGCTTGACGAGGTAC
>JACRDR010000311.1 GCA_016212845.1 Elusimicrobiota bacterium | reverse complement strand
GTGGTTCTCCCAGTCGATCTCCTTCTTCTCGAGGATGATCGGCTCGTTCTTCTTCGTGTCGATCTGGACCTCGAAGTAGTGGGCCGGCGTGTTCTGGCCGGTGCGGGAGATGATCTTGACCGGCTTGCCGGTGGTGAGCTGGCCGTACATGCCCGCCGCCGAGATGCCGATGCCCTGCTGGCCGCGGCTCATGCGCAGGCGGTGGAACTTCGAGCCGTAGAGGAGCTTCGCGAAGATGCGCGGGACCTGCTGGCGGACGATGCCGGGGCCGAAGTCGATGACGGTGACGCGAAAGCGCGTCGCTTCGCTGACTCTGGGCGCCGGGGCGTCGCCCTCGCCCACCGCCTCGAGCTTCACGACGATCTCGGGGAGGATGCCGGCTTCCTCCGAGGCGTCGAGGGCGTTGTCGACCGCCTCTTTGACGGCGGTGAGGAGCGCCTTTCTCGGGTTGTCGAAGCCGAGGAGGTGGCGGTTCTTGGTGAAAAACTCGGAGACCGAGATCTCGCGCTGCTGCTTGCCCATCTCGTCGGCCGACAGGCCGGCGGGCCGCTTTTTCGCGGCGGCGGGCTTGGTGGTAGTGGTCATCCCGACGATAATAGCGTTTTTCCGACGGGAGTCTCAAAAGGGGTCTAGATTTCCCCGCGGCGGATCCTCGCTTCCTCGGAGTCGCGAATGACGCCTTCGACCACGGCGCAGGTGTTGCCCACGCGCCCCCACATCGCGCCTTCCTCGGCCTCGCGGCCGAGATACTCGGCGTACCAGCGCCGGATGTCCGCCTCGGTCGTGCTGCAGTGGGACGGATCGCGGCGGCGCATCGCTTCCTCGGACCATTGGATGACCGCCTGCACGGTGCCGCAGTCGTTGCCGACGCGGCCCCACATCGCGCCCTCGTCGGCCTCGCGGCCCAAGAATTGCCGGTACCAGCGGCGGACGTGCTCCTCCGTCGCCACGCAGGACGCGGTCGCAGACGGTGACGAGCCCGAGAAGACTCCCGCGTACGCCTGCATGTCGGCGACCACGCCCGACGCGTAATAGGGAGCGTAGCCGCGGCAAGATCCGGTGTTGTAGGCGAGCGCCGCCGCGTACGCGCTGCCGCAGTTGTCGAGGTTGGCGCGCAGGATGCGCGCCGAGACGCGGTAGTTCGTCCGGAGATCGAACGCCTCGGCTTCGTTGTCGACGCCCCAGCCCTTCATGGTCGAACGCAGCACCTGCGTCGGGCCGACCGAGCCGTCCGTCACCCACCGCTCCGGCCCGCCCGGATAGTCGCGCCAGAGCACGGCTCGCAGAGACGGCTCCGCGCGATAGGCTCGGGGCGCGAACGTGGACTCGCGCGAGGCGGTCGCGGCGAGGAGCGCCGGGTCGATGCCGGCCTCGGCCGCCGCCTCCACGATGAGCTCCGCCTGGTCCGCCGGAATGTCGGGCGCGGCCTGCGCCGTCGCCGCCAGCGCCGCCCACAGCCCCGCGAACGCCGCCACCCGCTCGAGTCCCCGCATACCGCCTCCTTCCTGCCCCCACGATAGCCGGAACCCGCCGCCCGGGCCCCGAAAGCCGGTCTCCGAGCGCCGGGAACGGCCCCGCCTGCCCTTTTTGGGTGCCGGATTTTTTAACTGAATCGGCCTTGTCAATTCCGGGGGCCGCCGCTACCCTTTCAGAAGTGACTCCGCTGGCATGGCTGCTGGCCGTTCCCTTGTGGGCCGACGTCCTGGTCCTCAAGAACGGCAACGAGATGGAAGGCCTCGTCGTCTCGACGAACGCCCAGGAGATCGTGCTCGACATGGGCTTCGGCACGACGGCCCTGCCGCGCCGATCCGTGGCCAAGATCAGGCGCTCCTCGCCCGAGGACGCCGAGCGCATCCACCGCGAGCATCGCAAGAAATTCTTCGACAGCGGCCGCTGGGTCCCCAAGTCCTGCGAGGACGTCTTCGCCCGATATACGGAAACCGGCCGGGCGCGCGAGGCGGGAACCGACGCCAAGAAGCGCCGCGACTCTCTCACCGAGGAGGAGGCGCGTCTGAGCGCCGACCTCGGAGGCCTGGAAGGCCAGGCGCGCTACGACGCGTGGAAGCGCCTCCAGGAGATCTCGACGCTGCTGCCCGCCGCCGAGCGCGAGATGCAGGCCTACTTCTCCAAGTTCAAGGCGCTGGAGTCTGCGCTCCCCGAGACGCCGAAGGGCACCGAGGAGGAGAAAGAGTTCCACGCCCGATTGACCGAGGCGGTCGCCGAGATGTCCAAGGAGTTCAATCAGGACACGATCGTCTCGCGCAAGTCGGGCTCGCATCTCGTCGTGCAGGCGGTGCTCGACGGACGCGTTCCCTGCACGCTTATGGTCGACACGGGCGCGAGTCTCACCACGATCTCGCCGGCGATCGCCGCGAAGCTGACGCCGGTCCCCGGCTCGGAGTCGGACGGCCTGACCTCGCTGGCGGACGGCCGCCGCGTGAAGGTGAAGGTCTTCCGCGTCTCGACGCTGGAAGTCGGCCGTTCGAAGGAGGAGCTGGTCCCGGTCGCGGTCCTCCCCTCCCCCGGCAACGGCGTCGACGGCCTCCTGGGAATGTCCTTCTTGGAGCACTTCGCGGTCCAAGTCGACGCCCAAAGCGGCCAGCTGATGCTCAACCGCCTGCGCTGACGCGTGCCGTCTGAGGTCTTGACGCTCGTCGAGGCCCGGCCCATACTGAACCGATGCCCTCGCGCAAGCCGCTGATCGCCGTCGCCGCCCTCCTGCTCATCCTAGGGGCCGGCGCCGCCGCCTACTTCCTGCGTCCCGCGCCCGAGCCGCCGCGCGCGGCCGTCTCCTCGCTCCCCCCTCCCGTCGAGCCGGAGGCGCCGCCGGCGGCGCTTCCGGCGGACCCGGTCGAGACTCGAGACCGCCTGCCGAAGGCCGAATCGGACGAGCTGACCTTCGGCGACATGATGGACATCCTCGGCGTGGAGTCGGCCAAACCCGAAGTGGCTCCGGTCGCCGAGAAGTTCGCGGAAAAGTTCATGGCCAACCCGCGCACGCGGGACACCTATCGCGAGTTCAAACAGGCTCGGGCGCGCGGCGACGAGCCGGCCGCCGCGACGTTCATGGCGGTCCTCCGGAAGATGCCGGAGTTCAAGGCGATGACCACCCAGTTCGCGCAGCAGGCCGGGACCAGCCAGGCGCTCATGGCGCTGGCCAAGAATCCCACTCTCAAGAAGTTCCTGGTCGAACAAAAGAACCTCCTAAAGGCGCAGGCGACGATGGCGTCGAACCGGGATCGCCGCGCGGCCGTCTCCGGCGAGACGGCGCGACGCGGCGGCGGAGCGGCCTACGCCTCCGGACAGGCCGGCTTCGGCGCGAACGCCTCGGGCACGGGCGCCGCGGGCGACCGCGCGTCGACGGGCTTTTCCGCCGGCGGCGCCGGCGCGTCGTCGCGCGTCGGGGGCGGACAAGCCGCGATCTCCGCGAGCGGAGAGGGCGGCCCCTCCTTCGGAGGGCCCGGCGGAGGCGGCGACAAGGCGGGCGCCGACGTCACCGACGTCGCGTGCAAGAGCCTGGCGGATCCCAAGTGCGCCATCAAGACCGTCGGAAACGATTCGGTGGGAGTCATGGACGACGCCGTCAAGGAATGGATGGCGAAATACGGGATCGGCTCCGTGTGGGACTCGATTGAGCAGGACGGTCTCTGGGGAGGCTGCTTCAAGCAAGGAAAGCTGTCGGCCTGCGTCAGCGCGTGCTCCAATCCTCCGGATCGGATCAAGACGATGGGCAAGCTCTACTGCCGGCTGCCGTCGACTTATCGCAATTACCCGTACTTCGCCGCGTGCATGGAAGCTTTCGGGAACGAGCTGGATTGCATCAAGCGGTGCAAGCAGCAAAGCCCGTGCCAGAACGATCCCGAGGTGGTTCGAAAGCTGTGCGCGCCGCCCGCCGACCTGCGAAGAGTCAAACCCAACTGCACGGTCGCGGAATTCGACTTCGCTCCATATTGTTCGACTCAGCCCGAGTATCTCAAGAACAAGGATTACTGCGACGGAGGCGGCCTCAAGCCCGCGAATCTCGCGGCGGCGCCGAAGGCCGAGGCCGACCCGCGATACCCCTGCGCGGACGAAAATACGACAAATCAGAAAGTCGCCATCGATTGCAAAAAGTTCGATGGAGAATTCAAACCCGGCTCCCCGGAGGAAGCCCAGTGGCTCGATACCTGGCGGCGGGACGGCCGCAGCGGCGAGTCGCTGAAGGATTTCGTCCAAAGGCGATGGGTCGAAGAGCACAACCAGGATCTCAAGGATCCGGGCTGGCGCTGCGGCCCCTCGAGCGGCTATCCCAGTTCCTACTGCGACAGCCATCCGGAGGAAGGACAGCAGTACCGGCAAAGGCTCGAAACTCTCACGGAAGCCCAGCGCAACGCCCTCAGATTGCAGGATGCGCAGCGGCGCGAGCAGGAAGCCCGCGACAAAAAAGACCTGCCGCCCGGCGAAGACGCCGAGCGAGCGTCCTTGATCGCGCGGTGCGAGAAGGATCCACGTTTTTCGAAGTGCGCCGAAATCGGCTACAACCCGTAGCCGGAAACTCACCTTCAATCGAACGAATTCCTCTCTACTTTCTCCTGTAAATATATGCGCTTTTCAACCTGACCCGTTCTTTCCTACGAGCGCCGCCGCCGCCCGGCTATCCTAGAAGCATGAAGACTCTCGCCATCGCCGCAGCGCTTCTTCTCATCGCCGCCGTCTCCCGCGCC
>JACRDR010000310.1 GCA_016212845.1 Elusimicrobiota bacterium | reverse complement strand
GGAACGCGAAGTCGGCGGGGAATCGCTTGATGTTTCGCTGAACAGCCAGGTTGAGCGACCCGGTAGGCACGTCGTAGAGCTTGGCAAGGTCTGCGTCGAGCATTACTCGTTCGCCTCGTATCGTACGGATGCTCTGCTCCAGCGAAGTGCTCAGGGCTCGCATAAAATGGCCGAACTTGAGATGCCAATCTGGCATCTCAAGTTCGAGGGCCTGCTCACGCAGTGCCCGGCCAGGGGAGGCGGCCGCCGATGCGCAGCCGCCCGACGATCGCGCCGCGCAGGCGCTTGTGGGCTTTCATGAGCTGCGGGATGGTGCGGCCCTTGTCGTAGGCGGCGCAGAGCGCGCGCGTCTCCTCCGCGGTCCAGCGCTTGCCGGTGTTGGGCGGCAAGGTGCGTCCGGTCGTTCGGTTCTTCATGAGAACCTCCTACACACAAGTACGAATGAGACGCGAAAAAGTTCCCTCGCTCCGAGAGACCCGGGGCCCCGCTGGGCCCTAGGGCCCTCGCGAGGCCGGCCCGCCGCGGCCATACTTTCTATGCGTCGCCCCCGGCACGACCACGGAGGAATCCGATGGAAGTGACCGCCCGCCTCGCCGCCCTCGTCGCCCTGATCTCGTCCTTGGCCGCGCCCTCGTTCGCGCAAATGGCCGCGACCGCGCTGCCGGCCTCCGCCGTCGGGAACGCGGCGGGCGCCGCCGGCGCCGCGGCGCGCGGCGGATACGATCCCCTGATTTCCTTCCAGCAGACGCAGCTGATGCGGACGGCGGCGGGGCTGCCCGCCCTCGGCGCGATCCACATGCGCGTCGGCTTCGACAATCCCGCGCTCGGCCCACTCATCCGCGCTCATGCCGCCATGGAATTCATGGACGGGTGGAAGGCGTCCCTCGCGGCGCGCCAGGAGATCGCCGAACGGGCGTCCGATGGGCTTCAAGTCGATCCGATGGGGACCGTGTATATGGTCTCGATGGCGGAGGCCCTCGTGCGCGACGCGGAGCGGCGCTACGCCGGGAACACGGCCGAAACGCTCAAGCGCGCCGTCGTCGAGATGGAGGTGACCGCGGGTAAGGCGCTCGCAGGCAGGCGCGTCGCGGAGATCGAGGCGGAGCTCGCGCCGCTCAGGCGGCTCCAAGGCGTCGAGGCCCAGGCCTTGCTCGACTCGTTCTTCGAGAACTCGATCGGCGGCGTGGGCGGCGACCGATTGGGTCTGGTCGGGGCGAAAGAAGGCGGGAGCGCCGCGAACGCGACCACCCTCGCGAAGTCCGTTGATGCGTCCGGCCAATCCCGGGCGGCGGCGGTTCCCGAACCGGCGGGAGCGCCGGAGAGCCCTGGAGCGTGGCTTCCCCCGTACGCCTCCAAGTTCTGGGCCGCGTTCAATACCTTGGTCGGCGCGGCAACCCTGGTCCAGGCGGCGGCGGCGACCGGCGCGGCGGCGGTCGGCGGCTGGGCGCTCGGCATCGGCTTCATCCTGGACGCGGCGACGGCACTGTCGAAGCGGTCGACGCGCTTGGCCGCGACGACGCGAACCATCCTGGCCGTGCCCGTCATCGCGTTCGCGGGCGGCGTGATGGAGAGCGCTCCTTTGACCGCCGTCGCGATCTCGGCCGTGTACGCGATAGCGTCGTACTACCGGCTTCTGATGACGCAGCAGCCTCGGGGCCTCGAAGACGTGGACGCCATCGGCAGGGCGGTGGCGCTTTTCGGAGGGGTCAGCGCGGCGGGTTCCCTCGTGCTGCTGGCGTCCGGTCAGCTGATAATCGGCGTCGCCGGGCTCATCCTCGGGATCGCGGTGATGTCGACGGGGCTGGACGACTCCAAGGAGAATCTGGGCTAACGCCGCCGGAACTCGGAGCCGGATTTCCACTCCGGGCGCGTGCGTGACTCGGCGACTTCCCGGCCGATCTTAAACAGCGCGCGCGCGTCCTGAGCCATGCCGCGCAAGTCCCAGCCGGGCTTCGGCTCGTCTGTGGGCTTGTGGTAGTCGTTGGCGACGAACTCGTCGCGCTTGCGCTTGCCCCAGCCCGGCGGCTCGCCGATCACGTTGTCGCCGCCTTGGATGTTGAGCGCGGGGACGCCGGCCTTCACGAAGGGGAAGTGGTCGGAGCGGAAGAAGAGGCCCTTATGCGGCGCCGGGTCGCCGGCGAGCTCGCGGCCCTGGCTCTTCGCGGCGGCCTGGGCGTAGTCCGCGAGCGTGCTGTGCTCGAGCCCGAGAAACGGCAGATCGGTGGTGGGGCCCCATGGGTTGAGCGAGTCCATGTTGAGCAGCGCGAGCGTCTTGTCGAGCGCGTGCAGCGGGCGCGCGACGTAGTACTCGGCGCCGAGCAGGCCCTTCTCCTCCGCGGTCGGCGAGAGGAATAGGATCGAGCGTCTCGGCGCGACGGGCAGGCGCTTGAACGCGGCGGCGATCTCGAGGAGCGCGGCCAGGCCGGAGGCGTTGTCGACGGCGCCGTTGAAGATCTTGTCTCCGGGACGCGCCTCGTCTTTCCCCAGGTGGTCCCAATGCGCGGAGTAGATCACCCACTCGTCGAGCAGGTCGGGGTCGGTCCCGACGATCTTGGCGGCCACGTTGTTGGAGTCGATGTCGCGCGTCTCGTTCTTGACGCGCGCGCGCAGCTGGACGCCCAGCGTCACCGGCTTGAAGTCGCGGCGGACGGCCGCGCCCTTGAGCTGGTCGAAGTCGAGGCCGGCGAGCGTCAGCAGCCGCCTCGCCGTCGCTTCGTGGAGCCAGCCCTCGACCGAGACGCGCGGCGGCGCGGCGGAGGAGAGCCGGAGGTCGAACTGCTCGCGGCCGAAGGAGCCGCTGACGACCTCGTAGGGATAGCCCGCCGGCTCCGTCTCGTGGATGACGAAGGCCGCCGCGGCGCCGAGCCGCGAGGCGATCTCGTACTTGTAGGTGTAGCGCCCATAGTACGTCATCGCGCGTCCCTTGAAGGTCTTCGGGTCGAGCTCGGAGGCGTTCTTCGGGTTCGACACGGGCGGGTCGCCGACGAGCATGAGGAGGGTCTTGCCGCGCAGGTCGAAATCCTTGTAGTCGTCCCAGTTCCATTCCCGCGCGCGCACGCCGTAGCCGACGAAGACGATCTCCGAGCCCTCCACCGTCGTCCCGTCCGGGCGGCGCGAGAGCGCGGTGTAGTCCGCCGGAAACTCGGGCTGGAGCGTCGTCTCGCCCTGGGTGAAGTAGACCTTCGGCTCGCTCTTGATGCCGCGCAGCGGCACGGCTTGGACGAACGTCCCGTCCTGGTTGCCGGGCTCGAGGCCGAGGGCCTGGAAGCGCTCGGTCAAATAGGCGACGGTCTTCTTCTCGCCGCGGGTGCCCGGCGCGCGGCCCTCGAACTCGTCGGAGGCGAGGGTCTGGATGATCGGCATGAGCCGGTCGGTGGTGATGCCGGCCGACGGATCGGGGCCCGCCGGCTTCGGCGCGGGCGCGGCGCACGCGGCGGCGATCGGAAGCGCCAGCCAAAGAAGTCGAGTTCGCATGGCGCGAGTCTAGCCTTTTTGTATTATCGACGGCGATGTCGACTTGGCAGGAAGACTTGCGGGGCCTCTTCCCTCACGCGCGGATCGATGAGCCCATGTCGAAGCACACGACCTGGCACATCGGCGGCCCCGCCGACGCGTTCGTCGCCCTGCACGACGAAGACCAGGTCACGAGGCTCTACTCGTTCGCGAAAGGGCGCGGCCTGCCCG
>JACRDR010000321.1 GCA_016212845.1 Elusimicrobiota bacterium | reverse complement strand
TCTCCGATTCCGGGGCCGTCGCCTACCCCGACGCCCACGCCCGCGCAGCGCTGCGGCTACGATGCCATCATCTGCGGCCTCTACCAGAAGTACCTGCATCGTCTCCCGGACGACGCGGGGGCGCGCTACTGGCAAATCCGGCTCGCCGAACTCCGTAAGGCGGGCGTCCCCCAGAACCAGCTCGAGAATCATCTCACCGCGCCGTTCATCGGCGGCATCTGGGAAGACGAACTCAAGAAACTCGACGAGAAGCGTTAGTTGCTGCCGCGGGGATAGACCGCTTCGACGATGTAGCCGGCCGGGCGGAAGCCGCCGTTCTCGTCGACCATCGTGTAGCCGCCCGAAGGATCGACTAAGGCCAGGTTCCAGACGGCGCCGCCGACGCCCTTCGCCCGGATCGTGCGGTAGTAGGCCTCGAGGAGCTGGGCCTGCTCCGCTTCCGTCACGTCGCCCGCCCGGAAGCCGAACTCGCCGAGCACGAGCGGCTTGTTCCCGAGCTCACGCCGCAGCGCATCGATCGTCTCGGCCAGCTGCGCCTGCATCAGTAGGACGTCGTCTTGCGAAATGGGGCTGCGCAGCCCCGCTCCGACGTAGAGGTGCGGGCTGGCGAAGTCGACGATGTCGTTCCAGCGGACCTGGTTGCGCTCGGCCGCCTCGCCGACGGTGATCGGCGTCTTCGGGTCGATCCGCTTCACGAGGCCGTGCATCGCGTGGACCGCCTTGATGATCGTCGCGTCGTCGCAGTCGCCGGGGCGGTCGGAAAGCGCCTCGTTCTGCAGGTCCCAGGCGAAGAGCGCCTTGTGTCCCTTGGCCTCCTTGATCACGGCCTCGGCGACGTCCTCCACCGATTGGTAGGACGGGATCCAGCCGCAGTCGCGGTCGTATCCTTTATAGCCGTTGAGGCTGACGATCGCCTTGATGCCGGAGGCCGCGGCGATGTCGAGGTCTTCCTTCACGTCTCCGACGAGCTTCTCGAGCTCGATCGACTCGCCGTACATCGTCTGGGTGTGGACCGCGAGCAGCGGGACGCTCAGGCGCAGGACGTTCAAGTTCATCTTCTTCGCGCTCGCGACGAGGACCTTCATCGCGGCGGGCTCGGGCAGCCAGACTCTCGCGAAAAGGTTGGCGCCGCGGAAGTTCTCGAACGAGAACGGGTCCGCAGCCCGGAAGGCCGCCAAGGCGCCGCAGACCGAGGCCTCGCGCCGGGCCGCTTCCTCCCGGCATTCGCGATCGGCCAGAAACGAACGGAGCACGGCTTCGCGGGACATGCCGTCGGCGAGGCGGTCTTCCCAATACGCGAGGCCTTCCGCGTCCGCTCGACGGCCGAGGAACGCCGCGTACGCGCTTTCGAGCCAACCGGCGTCCGTGCGGGTCTTCGTTCGCGACTCGCCGGAGATCGCGATGTTCACCGCGAGCGACGCCGCGTCCGAGCGGTCCTCGAGCCAGTACTTCAGCCCGGCCTCGTCCGGCTCCCGGTCGAGGATCGCCTTGTATAGGACGTTGAGATAGACCGCTTTCCGATCGACCGGCGGAGTTTCCGCCAGCGAGGGGACGCAAGAGGCGAGGACGAGGAGAGCGACGAGTATCTGGTTCATGTCGATAGAATAGCCGCAGTTCACTCTGACCGCTCTTATAGGAAGTTCTTAGGAAAAAGAGCCTATTATCACTGGATAATTTCAGCCGCCGCCTCCCGCTTTATGTCCGGACGCAAAAACTTAGAACGGATTTAGGAACCATTTGCCGTCGCGGATCCGCGCAGGAAATCCCGGACGTTTTTCCGCATGCCGTTCTTGAGCGGGCGTCCATTCCGATCAACCCCCATCCTAACGCCATGAACCTAATCACTGCGCTGTTGTTCCTGGCCATGCCTCTGCGGGCGGGGAACGTGGAATGGGTGTCCGTCCCCGGCGGGAAGTTCGAGATGGGCACCAACGAAAACTCCGGGATTTTTCGCGACGCCAAGCCGGTTCACCAGGTCGCGATCAAAGCCTTCCAGATGTCCAAGACCCTGGTGACCGTCGAGCAGTACGCGGAATGCGTGCGCATGGGTGCCTGCACGGAGCCGGCCGCCGGGGCCTACTGCAATTGGGGCAAGCCGGACCGCCTGAATCATCCCGTCAACTGCGTGGACTGGGAGCAGGCCGGGCGGTTCGCCGCGTTCAAGGGCGCCCGCCTGCCGACGGAGGCCGAATGGGAGTACGCGGCCACCGGCGGCGGCAGGAACCAAAAGTACCCTTGGGGCGACGCGCCCGCCAATTGCGAACTGGCGGTGATGAGAGGGAGCGGCGGGAGCCCCGGCTGCGACGGCAGCGGCACGATGCCGGTGTGTTCGAGGCCCAAGGGCAACGCCCAGTTCGCTTCGGGCGGCGAGCTTTGCGACGCCGTAGGCAACGTCTGGCAATGGGTGCAGGACCACTATAAGACCAGCTACGCTGGCGCGCCGACCGACGGCGGCGCGGTCGTGGACATCGGACCCAGCCGGGTGCTGCGAGGCGGCGCGTTCGTCTACGAGCAGCCCGACTATCTGCGGGCGGATTTTCGCGGCTCCACGATGTCCTTTCTCCGCAGCAACACCGTCGGCTTTCGCGTCGCGAGATGAGGGGGGATTCCATGAAAATAATCCTGTTCTTCGCGCTGGTCTGGCTTCCGCTCGGGCATGCCGCGGTACCTGTACGAACGCTCGGCCAAGGAGGCGTCTCGTTCGCGCCGGCGTGGACGGGTTCGGTCGGACGGCTCTTCCAGTTCGGCCCGGCCGCGGGGATCCGCTGGGAGGGCGGCTTGCAGGAGTTGAGCCATGTCGACTTCGCCCAGCCGGGTAAAGAGAAGGCCTTCGGACGTCTGGCAATCGCGTTGGAGTCGCTCGGACACACGCCCGAAAGCTTCGCGAAGCTGCCCCTGTCTTTGGCGGCGAAGGAAGCGAGCCGCGCGATGCCGATCGCCGAGAGCCGGGCGCGCTCCGGCATCGCGATCCGGCTATGGTTCACGCGGCTGGAGGTCGATCGTCCCGACGGCGAGCCCGAGCGCTTGCTCGCGAGGATCGAAGACTTAGTGCGCGATCGCGCGGAGTACGAGCCTTATTTGGACGCGAGGATGCGCGAGGAGGTCGAGCGCGTGCGAGTGGACGGCGCGCATCGCTACCAAGAGCTGCTCGGCACGCGAATCCTCGAGTCCGCTTCCGCCGTCGCCGAGCGCTTGCGGCCCGAGCGGAACCCGGAGCAGCTGGTCGACGCGCCCTCCCCGCGCGCCGCGTCCGCCTTGTTGCTTCCCGGGCTCTTGGAGCCTTTCGCCCTGGCCCGGGCGCGCGAGGATTTCGAGGACGCCTGGCAGAAGTTGGGCGCCGCGCAGTCCCGCCTTGCCGCCAGTCCGCGGGTGTCCGCGAGCGAACTCGCGGAGGCCCGGCACGTGCTCTCGGAGATCGAGCACAACCTTAGCTACGTCGAGCGCCGAGTCGACCGCGCTCGAGCGGAGGCGGACGAGCCCGCGGCCGAAGCCTTCTTGGAGCTCCGTACGCACTTCGCCCTGGCG
>JACRDR010000320.1 GCA_016212845.1 Elusimicrobiota bacterium | reverse complement strand
TCGCGTCCGCAATCGAAGCTCCGGCGCGTTCTCGCTCCGGTCTGCCTCCAGCCCCACGGCTATGCGGGGTTGGAGGCGGCCGCGGGGCTCGCCGCCGCGGTGGGAGCGAGGCTGACGGTGCTCTACGTCGCCGGGAAAGACTCGGATCCGGCGGAATCCCTGCGGCGGCTGCGGCTCGCGGTTTCGGAGCTTCCGCCCCGCGTGCTCTCGGCCAGCCGACCCACGCTTCAGCTCTCCCGCGGCGACCCCGACGCGCGGATCTTGAGGGAGGCGGGGCGCCACGACCTGGTGGCGGTCTGCGCGCGGCCGTCGGCGACGGTCGAGAGATGGCTCGGGAATTCGACGGTGGAGCGGCTGCTGTCGGAATCGCCGTGCCCGGTGCTCGTCGCGCCGAGCCCGAAGCCCGCCGCGGCGCCGCCGGCGCGCGAGCCGAGCTTCCCCCTGCTGGACCCGGCGAACGCCCCGTTGTTCTGACGCCGCCGAGGGCGTTTCGTTGCAGCGTCTTTGAAGAGCGGGGTGCCGCCGGCTCCGCGGGAGGCGCCTGTGATTCGGCTCCAATCGGATCGTGCGGCCAGGGCCCCGTCGGCCCCGCCGAAACTCCTGGTCGCCTGGACCGCTCTCTTCGAGGAGATTTCCGACGGCGTCTGCATCTCGGACTCCGAGTTCCGGATTCTCTACCTCAACGAAGCCGCCCGCAAGATCATGCGCCTCGACGAGCGGCCGCGGGGAGAGATGACGGTCTGCGAGCTGGTCACGGTGACGCTCCCGAGCGCCCAGATCGGACGCTGCACGTCTTCCTGCCCCCTGCTGCGCTCGGCGAACGCGGGCTCGGCCGCCACGACCCAGCTTCCGGGCGTCCGGGTGCGGTGCCTGGCGGCCCCGGAGGGGATGGGGCAGTTCCACCTCACGCTCCTGGAAGACAACCGGACGGAGGAGGACCTCCGCCGCCACCAGGAGGACTGGCGGAACATGGTGGCGCACGATCTGCGCACGCCGCTTACGCCCGTCTTGGCGACGCTGGCGATCCTGCTCGAAAATCCGGCGGTGGGACCGCAGGATCGCCGGCTGGTCGAGCTCGCGATCGGTTCCGCCAAGCGGATGCTCGATCTCCTCTCGCTCTATCTGGACGTCGCGCGGCTCAGCGCCGGGCTCATGCCCGTGGCGCCGGCGCCGCTGGCGCTCGCCCCCCTCCTGGAGGCCGCGGCCGACGGCCACGCGGCCGTCGCGAGGCGGAAGCGTCTCGCGTTCACCTGGACCGCCCCCGACGGCCTGCGCGCGGCGGCCGACCCCGCGCTGCTCCCGCGCGTGCTGGACAATCTGGTGAGCAACGCGGTGAAGTTCACGCCGGAGGGCGGCTCGATCGAGATGACCGCGGAAGCCTCGGGCTCCACCGTCCGCGTCTCCATCCGCGACAGCGGTCCGGGGATCGCCCCGGACGGGCTGGCGCGGATCTTCGACCGGTTCTACCAGGCGGAGGCCCGGCGGAACGGACGCACGCAAGGGACCGGGTTGGGGCTAGCCTTCTGCCGCGAGGCGGTCGAGGCGATGGGCGGCCGGATTCACGCCTATTCCGAGCCCGGGCGGGGCAGCGAGTTCGCCGTGGTCCTTCCGGCGGCCGGCGCCGCGACGGGGACCGAGAGCTGAAACCGCGTCGCGTGGCGCTGGCGCTCGTACTCCAGGCGCCCGCCCAGCCGTTCGGCGATCTCCCGGCACAGCGACAGTCCGATCGTCGTGACCCGGCTCTGCGAGCTGGGAGGCACGAGCGGAGCCGCTTCCCGGATCGCGGAGGCGACCACGTGATGCGGCACGCCCGGCCCGTCGTCTTGGACCGTCACGCGCAGCAACGCGGGGTCGGCCGGGCTGGGCTCCGCCGAGAGCACGACCTCCGAGCGGGCGAAGCGCACCGCGTTGTCGGCGAGGTTGCCTGCCAGCTCCTCGAGCAACTCCGGGTCGACGAAGGCCTGCGGCAGGTTCGCGGCGGCGTCGAGGCGGACGTCGACTCCCCGCTTGCCGGCGCGAAGGCTCGCCGCCGAGCGGACGCGCTCGAGGATCGGGCGGACGTCCGTGCTCACGGGCCGGTGGGAATGCCGCCCGCCGCGCAGGCAGCTGAACTGCAGCAGCTCACCGACGAGGCGGTTCATGCGGCGGACGCCATCTAAGGAGAGTTCGAAGAGCTTGGGCGCGGGCGTCCCGTCCCGTCCGAGCGTCCCATCGGCCGCCTCGCGGAGGACCGCTTCGACAAGAGCCAAGCCGCTTCTGAGCTCATGCGCGACCTCCGACACCATCCGCTCTTCCAGGCAGCACGCCCGCCGCAAGTGACCCGCCTCGGAGCGCTTCGCGCGCTCGGCCTGCTCCGCCCGGCTGTCGTCCGGCATATCCACCTCCGAGTATCGTCTTCCCGCGCAACGGACCTGCCCGGCGGGCCTCAGCCGGGCTCGGGCGCCAGCGGCAGGGTAAAGCGGAAAACGGAGCCCTTGCCCGGCTCGCTTTCGGCCCAAACCCGGCCGCGGTGCAGCGTCACCAAGTCCCGTACGATCGCGAGGCCCAAGCCGACGCCCTCCCGCCGGCCTTGGGGCGGGCCGACCTGGGAGAACTTTTCGAAGATGCGCTCGAGGTTCTCGGGGGCGATGCCGGGCCCATTGTCGGACACGGAGAAGACCGCGTTCCCCTCTCCGGGCTCGGCGGACACCACGATGCGCGCGCCCTCTCCCGCGTACTTGATCGCGTTCGAGACCAGGTTGTTGAGGACCTGCACCGCCCGGGCCCGGTCGGCGAGCACGAACAAGCCCTCGGCGGCCGGGGCGAAGGAGAGGCCCTGGCGGCGGCTCTCCGCCCACGGACGAAGGCCCTCGGCGCATTCGCGCAGGAGTTCCCCGGCGGGGACGCGCTCCGGCCTGACCGACATCCGTCCGGAGCGGAGCTTCGAGAAGTCGAGGATCTCGTCGATGAGCTGCCGGAGGGCGCGGGCGTTGCGCATGCCGATCTCGAGGAGCCTCGTTTCGGGCGCGCCGAGTTTTCCGCCCGCCCGGCCCTGAACCGCCTCCAGCGCGGAGCACAAAGCGGCGAGCGGCGCCTTGAGCTCGTGCGTCACGCTCGAGACGAAGTCCTCCTGCATCCGAACCGCCTCCTTGAATTTGCCCTCGTGCGGCGGCGCCGCGTAGGCGCCGACCAAGCGGCCCGTCTCGTCCTGCACGACCGCCATCGAACGGCGGATCGCCTCGAGGACGTCGTCGGGCCCGGCGATCTTCACGTTTCCCGAGATGCTCCGGTTGTCCGGGACCTCCATCTCCTCGGCCAAGGACAAGAGCCGGTCTCCGGAGCCGAGGCCCTCCTGGATCGGCCGGCCCGCGACGCGCGACAGGGGCGTGCCGGCGAGCTCCTCGGCCGCCGGGTTCATCATGAGCACTCGGCCGGATTTGTCCACGATCACCTTGCCGTGAGCCACGGAGGAGAAAACGCTTTCGCCGCGGTCGCGCTCGTTGACCGACCGCTGGCGCTCCCCCTGAAGCCGGACGGTCGCGTCGTGCACGCGCCGCGCGAGCGCCTCGCGAACGAGACGCGCGGCCTCCTCGTAGACCTGCGTCCGCTGGGCTGGGTCCGCGATCGCCTCGTCCACCAGAGATTTGATGAAGGATCCGAAGCCGCGGGCCGCGGCGGCCGGCGCCGCCGGCGTCTCCAGGGGCGCCGGGGCCGGAGGCGGAACCGAAGGGATCGGGCTGATCGCGTTCACGTCGACCGGACGACGCTTGGGGCGGCGCGCGTACTCCTCGACGTTCACGCGCAGGTGCCGCACGCCGCGTGAAAGGAGGAAGTCCGACGCGTCGTTCTCGTAGACCCGGTTGGCCGGGGTCGCGGCCAGTTCGCAAAACGCGGCGACCTCGTAGAGCTTCAGCTGGGGCTCGAGCGACAGGCTCCTCAGCGCGTGGCCTTTGAACGCCATCGCCAGGACCTCGAAGACGCCCTCCCCTTCCCCGACCCGCAGGTCGTTGACGATCCAGCGCTCGTCCGCCCGCCCGAGCGAGGCCTCGACCCAGCCCGTCTCCGAGAAGAGATCGACCGCCTGATGCCAGGCTTCCTGCACCGCCCCCGCGGCTACCGGATGATCCGAACGATAAAGCGAGACGAGCTTGATCGCCTGGCTCAGCGCCTGGAGCATCCGCCGCGCGGCGGCGATCGGCTGCCGCGGCTTCTTGACCGGCGCTCCGCCGGCGAGCTCGACGCCGCTCACGGCAGCCCCAAGTGCGCGAAGCCGTCCTCGAGGAGCGGGTCCTCGGGATGGAGCGCGCGCGCGGCGCGCATCACCGTCTCCGCCTCGCCGCGCCGTCCGGCGCGATCGAGCACCATCGCGAGGTCGTAGAGCGCCAGGGAGTTTCTCGGGTTGGAGCGCAGCGCCGCCCGCAGGTGCTCCTCGGCGGACCCGAGCCGTCCGCGCTCGCAGAAGGCGACCCCGAGGTCGATCCGCAGGCCGCAGTGCCCCGGGGCGAGTTCGAGCGCCTTCTTGGCCGCCGGGTCCTCTGGATCGTAGCCGCGCACCCGCCAGTACTCGTGCCAGGTCTCGGGGTCCTCGGAGTCGAGGTCGAGCGCGGCGAGCACCTCCTCCCGGCGCTTGTCGGGGTTCGCCCACTCGCCGCGCCGCAAGGCGAGCGCCATCGCGCGGTGCGCGCTCCCCCGCTCCGGAGAGAGCCGGAGCGCCTTCTGCGCCTCGGAAAGAGCCATCGCGTAGTCGTCCGCGCTGTCGAGGCCGGTGATCTCCCGGCGGAAGCCCCAAAACGCGTACGTCTCGGCCAGCGCGGCGTGGTAATCTCCCGTGCCGGGGGCGAAGTCGAGCGCTTCCCGCAGCAGCGCGACCGCCTCCTGCCAGCCCTCGACGTCGCAAAGCGCCATCGCCTGCCGCGCCCGGGCGTAGAGCTGCTTCGGCTCGGCGGAGGCCGGAGCGGAATTCGGGGCCGGGGCGAGCGCGTTCATATTACCCCGCCAGCATCACCCGGAGCGCCTCGTTGGGCGCCGATTCTCCGGCGAGCACGCACTCCAGCGCGGCGGCCCGCAGCGGAGTCATCCCCTCCCGGATCGCCTGCTCGGCGATGGCGTCGGCGGTCCGGCTGTTGAGGATAAGCTGTCGCATCTCGGGGCTGCGGATGGTCATGACCTCGAAGACGGGCTTTCGTCCCGCGCTGCCCGTCTTGCCGCACGCGGCGCAGCCGGCGCCGCGCCAGACGCGTCCCACGCGCTCCGACTCCTCGGGCGTCAGCAGGCGGCGGAACTCGTCGGAGGCGTCCTCTTCCACCTTGCACTTGGGGCAGATCGTTTTGACCAGACGCTGGGCCATGATGAGCTTGACGCTGTCCTCGATCAGGTAGGAGGCGAGTCCCATGTGGGTGAGACGCGTGATCGTGGTGGGGGCGCTGTTGGTGTGGAGGGTCGAGAGCACGAGATGTCCCGTGATCGACGCCTTCACCGCGATGTCGGCGGTCTCGAGGTCTCGGATCTCGCCGACGAGCATCACGTTGGGGTCCTGCCGTAGGAAAGAGCGCAGGACCCCCTCGAAGGTCAGGCCGAACTGCGGCTTCACGTGCACCTGCACGATGCCGGGCAGTTCGTACTCGACCGGGTCCTCGGCCGTCATGATGTTGATGTCGGGGCGGTTGACCACGGCGATCATCGTATAGAGCGTCGTCGTCTTGCCGCTGCCTGTCG
>JACRDR010000316.1 GCA_016212845.1 Elusimicrobiota bacterium | reverse complement strand
GGCGGCGCGCGGCGGCGGCCGCCGCCCAATCCTCGGCTTGGCTCACGAGGTTGTAGCGCGCGGGGAGCGCGAGCTTCAGCAGGATCTGGTAGTTCGGGTTCGGTACGGCGCTCGGAAACGCCGCGCGGCCGTAGGTCGGCAGGTCCTGGCGGTTCCAGAGCGCGTCGGCCGAAAGCACGGGCAGCACGTCGCGCCGCGCCTGCTTGCGGGCGACTTCCGCGCGCTCCTCGAGCTCGACGACGCGCAGGACCTCGGGACGCCTCGACTCCGCGCTCGCGAGATCGTCGGCGAGGGGGGAGAGCGTCGTCTCCTCGGGCTCCGGGATTGGGTCGAGGCGGGCGGGCTCGTCCGGGCTCCGCTCGATGAGCGAGTTGAACGACGCGAGCGACCGGCGGCGCTCCGACTCCGCCGAGGACATCCGCAGCTGGCTCGAGCGCCAGTCGGTCTCGCTCTTGAGGAGGTCCGAGAGGCTCTTCATGCCGTTCTTGTAGAGGTCTTTCGTCAGGCGGAATTGCTCGTCTTGGCCCGTGAGGTTCTCCCGCGCCACTTCGACGAGCCGGTCGCGCAAGCCGAGATCGAGGTACGCGCGCGCAGCCGCGAGCGCGCGGTCCCGGCGGGAGGCGTCGCGGGCGTAGCGCGCGGCGTTCCGTCCCCGGCGGGCCAGGCTCACGCGGTGCGCGTCCTGAAAGCTGTTGAAGAGGTTCAACCCCACCGTCGTGTTGAACGTCATCGTGTTCTTCGCGAGGCGGCCGTGCGCGTAGGCGTAGGCATCCGCCGGGTCGTGGCCGTAGGGATAGGCGGCGGCGTTGAACGAGACGGTCGGGAGCCAGGCGGCCGCGGTCTGGCTCCGCCACTGGTAGTCCGCTTCGCGGAGGCTCTCCTCGGCCTGTCCGAGCTCGGGCGACGTCAGCAGCGCGCGGGAGACGTAGTCCGAAAATCCGATCGACGGGGCGGCCGTCGAAACGCTTTGAGCGCTCGCGAAGGAAGTTAGGAGGAGCGCGGCGAGGTGGAGCACGTTACGGGACGACGATGAGATTGTTGTCGACCTGGTCGACGCCGTGCTGGTGCCGCGCCAGGCGGCGCATGCGCTCGCGTGCTTCGTCGGACTTGGCGATGCCGGAGAGCGTGACCGTGCCCGCGTGGACGTCGATGTCCACGTGGCTGATGTCGAGCGCGGAATCCGCCTTGAAGGCGTGGATCACGCGCGCCTTGATGGCCGGGTCGCTCAGGTCCTCGTTCCAATATTGGCGGCAGCCCGAGAGGGCGAGGAACGCGCAGAAGGCGAGGAGTACTCGTGTCATTGAGGGCTTGCGACGATGAATTGTACAATTTAATTCGAGACGCGAGCGAAGCGAGGAGAGCACTTTAGCGTGAAAATGCTGTTGGCTACGCGCAACGCCCACAAGGCGGAAGAGATCGGCCGGATCACCCGCGCGCTCGGCATCGAGTGGGTGCATCTCGGAGCGTTCCCGCGGATCCCCGAGGTGGAGGAAGACGGCGCGACGCTCGAGGACAACGCCGCCAAGAAGGCGGTGCTCCCCGCCCGCGCGTCCGGGCTCTGGACTCTGGCCGACGACACCGGTCTCGAGGTCTCGGCGCTCGGCGGCCGGCCGGGAGTGCGCTCGGCGCGCTACGCCGGCGACGGCTGCGATTATCAGGCCAATAACGTGAAGCTCATGGATGAGCTTAAAGGCGTGCCCGCCGCGAAGCGCGGCGCCGCGTTCCGCTGCGTCATGGCGCTCGCCTCTCCCCAAGGCCAGGTAATTCTCGAGGAGGGCCGCGTCGAAGGCGTGATCGCCGAGGCGCCCAGAGGCGCCGAAGGCTTCGGCTACGATCCGCTCTTTTTCCTGCCCGAGGAGGGCAAGACGTACGCCGAACTGCCGGCGGACAAGAAGAACTCGCTCAGCCACCGCTACCGCGCGCTCGAGGCCATGCGTCCGCATCTCGAGCAGGTCGCCTCCGAGACCGGCGGCGTCCTGCGCACCGCGTCTCAGCGGCGCGCGTCGAAGTGCCCGATCTGCGGCCTCGAGATGGACGCGTGGCACTGCCGGGAACTTTGCCCCGGCTGCGGGTATCAAATCGACTGCTCGGATCCCTTTTGATGCTCTCGCTTCTGCTCGCCTTCTTCGCCGCCTCCGCCCAAGCCAAGGCCGTCGCCGAGCCCGGCCAAAGCACGATCTGGGACCAGATGATGGAGGCCCAGGCCTTCCGCGACCTGCAGGACGGCTACTCGCTCATGGAGCGCCGCGACTACGACGCCGCGGTGCGCGCGTTCGCGAAGGCGGTCGTGTCGAATCCGACCGACCCGATGGGCCACCTCATGCTCGGCTCGGCCTATTACTGGCAGGGCGAGGTCCAGCAGGCGGAGGCCGAATTCAAGGAAGGCCTCCGGCTCGATCCGAACAACGCGCAGGGCCATCTCCTCATGGGCATCGTCCACGCCTGGCGCGGCGACCCGGACAAGGCGTACGACTCGTTTAAGACGGGCGCCCGGCTCGACCCCCGGCGCGCCGACCTCCAGATGGACCTGGGCTCGATCGAGGAGACGATGGGGCGCTACCCCGAGGCGCTCGAGCACTTCCGCAAGGCGGTCGCTCTCGAGCCCGAGCATCCGCTCTACCACTATCAGATCGCCGTTTAAAATGTGGTCCTCGATCATGCTGTTGCCTTTGACCTGGAGAACGAAGCATGGCCTTCGGCCAACCAAGGCCT
>JACRDR010000324.1 GCA_016212845.1 Elusimicrobiota bacterium | reverse complement strand
TTAAGGGCGGCCCGAGCGGCCAATTGCTGGGCGGACTTCTTCTCGGGGCCGCGCTCGCGCTCGCGCTGGCCGCGATGGCGATCGGCAACACGATCAAGAACGAGTACGGCCAAACCCCGCAGAAGAACGCGATCGACGCGGGCGCGAAGAGCGTCTTTTAGGCGCCCGCGAGGCGCCTAAGCTCGATCGTTCGCTCGGCCGCCCGCCGGGCGTCCTCCGAGCGGCCCGCCGCGTCGAGCGCTTCGCCCCAGGCCGAGAACAGGTCCGCCAGGGTCGCCAGCAGCTCCGGCGTGGCTTTCTCTCCCCGGCAGGCGAAGAAAAGCACCTGCTCGAGCGAGAGCCCCAGCGCGAGCTTTCCGTCCATGCCGAAGGCTTCGCGCACCGCCTTCTCGGCGGCGGCGATCGCGGCCTGAGTCTCGCCTCTTTGCTTGAGGCCGAGCATGTTCCCGATCGCTTGCGCCAGGATCTCGACGTGTCGCTTGTACCAATCGCGGCGGATCACCCGCGGAGTATACCGAATCGTCGCCGGTTCCGCGCGGCCGCGTGCTATAAAAGGAAGGCGGGAGGGATCATGAACCGATTCTACCGGGCGGCGGAGCTGGGCATGGAGGCGGTCGGTCTCGCGCTGCGGGCGGCCGGGGTGCTCCTGATCGGAGAAGAGGCGGACGACCGGGTCTCCCGGCACCGGTCCCGGAGGTAGTTCTCCGTCGAATTACCGTTGCGCGCCGGGGGGGCTTTTGCTATCATGGCTCCTCTATGTACGCGATCATCGAAACAGGCGGAAAGCAATTTTGGGTGTCACCCGGCGACGTGGTTCGGGTCGATAGACTCGAGGCCGAAGCGGGTAAGGAGTTGACGCTCCAAGCGCTGTGGGCCGCGGGCGATCCCGGCGCGGAGTCGTCCTCGAAGAAGCTCCCGAGCGCCAAGGTCACGGTTCAGGTCGTGCGCCATCTGCGCGGACCGAAGATCATCGTCTTCAAGAAGCGGGTCAAGAAGGCCTATCAGAAGACTCAGGGCCACCGCCAGGACCTCACCGAGGTCCGGATCAAAGAGATCTCCCTCAACTAAGCCATGGCACACACAAAAGCACAGGGTTCCTCCTCCAACGGCCGCGATTCCCACGGCCAGCGGCTCGGCATCAAGCGCTACGGCGGCGAGCAGGTTCTCGCCGGCTCGGTGCTCGTTCGCCAGCGCGGCACGAAGTTCCTTCCCGGCCTGAACGTCGGCCGCGGCAAGGACGACACGCTGTTCGCGAAGGTCGACGGCGTAGTCAAATTCGTCTGGGCGAAAAAGGACAAGAAGGCCGTCACCATCGTCCCCGCCGCCGCTTCCAAGTAGCCGCACAAGCCTACGAACTTCGTCGACAAGGTCCACGTCACCGCCAAGGCAGGTCAAGGCGGCGACGGGGCTTTGACGTTTAGGCGCGAGAAGTTCATCGAGTTCGGCGGCCCCGACGGCGCCGACGGAGGCATGGGCGGCGACATCTGGTTCGTCGCGGACCGCAACCTCGGGACCCTCCTCGATCTCGCGCGGCACCCGCATCTCTTCGCCAAGGACGGCTCGAAGGGCATGGGCGGCAACAAGACCGGCGAAAGCGCCGAGGATCTCGTCGTGCCGGTGCCGATCGGCACCGTCGTCTACAAGAACGACCGACTGCTCGCCGACCTCTCGAAGGAAGGCGACCGCGTGCTCGTCGCCAAGGGCGGCCGCGGCGGCCGCGGGAACCTCTCCTTCAAGTCGCAGCGCGTCACCGCGCCGCGCCTCGCCGAGAAAGGCCAGCCGGGCGAGGTCGCGGAGCTCGAGCTCGAGCTCAAGCTCATCGCCGACGTCGGCCTCGCGGGCTTCCCGAACGCGGGCAAGTCGACCCTGCTTTCCCGCATGTCGCACGCCCGGCCGAAGATCGCCGACTATCCGTTCACGACGCTCGTGCCGCACTTGGGCGTCGTCGAGCACAAGAAGTCGTCCTTCATCATGGCCGACATCCCAGGGCTTATCGAGGGCGCGCACACGGGCAAAGGCCTCGGCGACGACTTCCTGCGGCACGTCGAGCGCACCCGCCTCCTCGTGCACATGATCGATCCGCTCGGCTTCATGAATACGAAGCCGCTCGACGGCGTGCGCGTCATCGAGGGCGAGCTCAAGAACTTTTCCAGCCGCTTGGCGAACAAGCCCCGCGTCCTGGTCGTCAACAAGCAGGACCTGCCCGAGGGCGCGCTCGTGCTCGAGGCCGTGAAGAAGCGCTACCGCGCCCGGAAGGTCTTCGGCATCTCCTGCGCGACCGGCCAGGGCATCCCGGAGCTCGCCGATTTCCTGCTCACCGAGCTCCAGCGCATCCCCAAGGACGCCGGCTTCGTGATGCCGCCCGCCGAGAAGCTGCACCACGAGGTGCAGCCGGGCTACACCGTCGAGCGGACTCAGCGCGTTTGGCACGTGCGCGGAACGTACGTCGAGCGAGTCGCGGCGATGACCGACATGCGCCTGCCCGAGGCGGTCGCGCGGTTTCAGATCGCGCTCAAGAAGATCGGCGTCGACAAGTCCCTCAAGAAGGCCGGCGCCCGCGAGGGCGACGACGTCCGCGTGGGCTCGCTCGAGTTCGTGTGGAGCGAGGAGCCGTTCCGGAAGCCGCCCCGCCTGCCTCGCCACCGCAAGATGCGCATCCAGTCGTAATGAACACCGTCAAGGAGTTCGAGGCGAAGGTCCAGGACGTCGGCGGACTTCCCGGCGCCTACGCCTTCTGCCAGTCGCTCGCCCAGCGGCACTACGAGAATTTTCCCGTCGCCTCGCGCCTCCTGCCTCGCCACATCCGCCGCCACGTCGCGGTCCTCTACGCCTTCGCGCGGATCGCGGACGATTTCGCCGACGAACCGGAGTACGAGGGCGTCCGCAGGGAAAGGCTCGAGGACTGGCGCCGCCAGCTGTGGGCGGTGGGCAAGGAGCCGGCGCGCCATCCCGTATTCCTCGCGATGGAGAGCACTCTCAAGGAACTCGACCTCCCGCGCGAGCCGTTCGACGACCTTCTGTCCGCGTTCCTGCAGGACACCGAGAAGCGCCGCTACAAGGACTTCGACGAGGTGGCCGATTACTGCCGCCGCTCGGCGAACCCGGTGGGCCGGATCGTGCTGATGATCCACGGCTATCGCGACCCCGAGCTCTTCCGGCTCTCCGACTCGGTCTGCACCGCGCTGCAGCTCGCGAATTTCTGGCAGGACGTCTCCGTCGACCTCAAGAAGGACCGCATCTACATCCCCGAGGAGGACTTCAAGCGCTTCGCCTACACCGAGGCCGACCTCCGCATGGGCGTGGTCAACGAGCGCTTCCGCAGCCTGATGAAGCACCAGTGGAAGCGGACGCGCTCGCTCTTCGACGAGGGCAAGCCGCTGTCCTCCAAGCTCAAATTTCCTCTGTCCTGGGAAATCCGCCTCACTTGGCTCGGCGGCGTCGAGGTCCTGCTC
>JACRDR010000323.1 GCA_016212845.1 Elusimicrobiota bacterium | reverse complement strand
CCCGGCTCGCCAACGCCGTCGCCAAGCAGAAAGCCAAGCGCCTGTTGGAGAAGACCAATGACCTGTTCTAGCGTCGATGCCGTGCTCCTCGGACGCTGTGCCACGCGAGCTATTCGAGCGTGGCCTAGCTTGATCCTCGCCGCGCTCCTCGCCGCGCCCGCCTCGGCGGACCCCGCCGTCGTGAAGTTCGCGACGCTCGCGCCCGAAGGCTCGACGTGGATGAAGGTCATGAACGACTTCAACAAGGAGCTCCAGGAGAAGAGCCAAGGCAAGCTGAAGTTTAAGTTCTACCCGGGCGGCGTCTCCGGCGACGAGAAGGACGTCGTCGCAAAGATGCGCATCGGTCAATTGCACGCGGCCGGCGTCACCGGCCGCGGGCTCGGCGAGGTCGCCACGGAGGTGCGCGTGATGGACGCGCCCTTCCTATTCCGGACGACGGCGGAGATAGACCACGTGCTCGGCAAGTTCTCGAAGACCTTCGACGGCTATCTCGAGAAGGCGGGCTTCGTGAACCTCGGCTCCGCCGAGGTCGGCCTCGTCTACACGTTCACCAACCAGCCCATCAAGTCCACCGAGGACATGAAGAGGACGAAGATGTGGGTGTGGGAGGGGGACCCGATCGCCGAGGCCGCGTTCAAGGGCCTCGACGTGCACCCGATCCCGCTTTCCCTGCCGGACGTCATGACCTCGCTGCAGACCGGCCTCATAGACGCGGTGTACGGCTCGCCGATGGGCGTCGTCGCGCTGCAGTGGTTCACGAAGACCAAGTTCATCTACGGCGTGCCGATGGCCAACGCCTCGGGCGCGATCCTCGTCTCGAAGAAGTTCCTCGACAATCTCCCGGCCGACTCGAAGGCGGTCCTGCTCGACCTCGGCAAGAAGTACACCGCCAAGATCACCGAGCTCTCCCGCGCGGAGAACGTGCAGGCGCTCGCCGCCATGCAGAAGCAGGGGCTGACCCTCACGCAGCCCTCCTCGCCCGACGCGCTCGAAAAGTACGAGGAGCTGGGCCGGAAGGCGCGCCGCGGCCTCGCGGGCCGCCTGTATCCGGCGGAGCTGCTCGACCAGGTGGAGAAGGCGGTCGAGGAAGCGCGCGCCGGCGGCAAGTCGGTCGACAAGAAAAAGCCCAAGGATGCGAAGCCTCAAAAAGGCTGAAGAGCTCCTCGTCCGCGCCGAACGCGTCGCGCTCACCGCGCTGCTCGCGTTCATGGTCGCGCTCGCCTTCCTGCAGGTCGTGCTCCGGCAGGTCGGGCTCCATACGGGCGTCCAGCTGAGCGTGCTATGGGGCGACACCCTGCTCCGCAACCTCGTGCTGTGGGTCGGGTTCCTCGGCGCCGCGATCGCCGCCGCGTCGGATAAACAGTTCGCGATGGACGCGGCCTCCCAAATTCTCAAAGGCCGCCCGAAGGCCGCGGCCGCGACGATCTGCAACGTGTTCGCCGCGATCGTGAGCGGCTGGCTCGCGAAGGCCGCGTGGGCGTTTCTCGTGGAAGAACGAACCCACGGCGGCAAGGCGTTCACCGCTTTCGGCGCGGATATTCCGGGCTGGTGGTTCGAAGCCGCGGCGCCGGCGGGATTTCTGCTCCTCGCGATCCACTACGCGCTGAGGACGGCGGACACCGGCCGGCAGCTCGCGACCGGTCATATCGAGGAAAACACGCCGTGAGTCCCGCGCTCGCCGGCGTCCTGCTCCTCGCGCTCTCGGGCCTCGGCGCGCCCGTCTACGCGCTCATCGGCGCGCTCGCGATCTATCTTTGGACCGGCACCGACGCGGGCACGATCGCGATCATGGTCGAGTTTTTCCGTCTCGCCACGCTGCCCGCGCTCATCGCGATCCCGCTTTTCACCTTCGCGGGCTATTTGCTCGCCGAGTCGAAGGCGCCGCAGCGGCTCGTCGAGCTCGCGGAGTCGTGCGTCGGCTGGCTGCCCGGCGGCCTCGCGATCGTCGGCCTCGCCACCTGCGCGCTTTTCACCGCGTTCACCGGCGCCTCGGGCGTCACGATCATCGCGCTCGGCGGCCTGCTGCATCCGATGCTCCTCAAGCAGGGCTACCCGGAGAAATTCACGCTCGGCCTGCTGACCACCACCGGCAGCCTCGGCCTGCTGTTCCCGCCGAGCCTGCCGATCATCCTCTACGGGCTCGTGGCGAAGGTCTCGATCGACCAGCTGTTCACCGCCGCCGCGGTTCCCGGCGTTCTGCTCCTCGTGCTCCTCGGCGTCTACGCGCTGTGGACGGGGAAGCTCGCGGGCGTGCAGCGCACGCCGTTCTCCCTCGAGCGCGTCGTGCGCGCGGCCCGCGCCGCGGCCTGGGAAATCCCGCTGCCGTTCATCATCATCGGCGGCATCTACGCCGGCTGGTTCACCGCGAGCGAAGCCGCCGCCGTCATGGCGTTTTACGTTTTGATCGTCGAGACGTTCGTTTATAAAGACCTGGCCCGGAAGGACCTGCCCGGCGTCATCGGCCGCGCGATGACGCTCGTCGGCTCGATCCTCATCGTGCTCGGCACCGCGCTCGGCCTCACCAACTACCTCATCGACGCGGAAGTGCCCGGCAAGATCTTCGACTGGCTGCACCTCTACATCGGCTCGAAGTGGGCGTTCCTCGCGGCGCTCAACGCGTTTTTGCTCGTCGTGAACATGGTGGAGATCTTCTCGGCGATCATCATCGTCGTGCCGATCATCGTGCCGATCGCGCAGCAGTACGGCATCGACCCGATCCACCTGGGAGTCCTCTTCCTGCTGAACCTCGAGATCGGCTACATGACGCCGCCGCTCGGACTCAATCTGTTCCTGTCGCGCAGCCGCTTCGACGCGCCGCTGGGCAAGCTCTACGCCGCGACGCTGCCGTTCTGGCTGATGATGCTGGGGGCGCTGGCCCTCGTGACCTACGTCCCGTCCCTGAGCCTATGCCTACTGAAACGCTGACCCTCGGCTTCCACGGCGCCGCGAAGACGGTGACGGGCTCCAAGTATCTCCTCGAGAGCGGGCCCGAGAGCCTGCTGATCGACTGCGGCATGTTCCAGGGCCTCAAGGAGCTGCGCCTGCGGAACTGGCGGCCGCCCTTCTTCGACCCGAAGACGGTCGGCACGGTCGCGCTCACGCACACGCACATCGACCACTGCGGCTACCTGCCCCGGCTCGTGCGCGATGGCTTCAAAGGGAAAGTCCTCTGCACGCCGCCGACCGCCGACCTGCTGCCGATCGTCCTGCGCGACGCGGCGAAGCTGCAGGAGGAAGACGCGGCCTACTACAACAAGCACGGGCTCTCGAAGCACTCGCCCGCGGAGCCGCTATTTTCGCTCGACGACGT
>JACRDR010000322.1 GCA_016212845.1 Elusimicrobiota bacterium | reverse complement strand
GGGACGGGGGCGGAGGCGAATCCGAATTACACGGAGTATGAGGTGTGGCGGTCGACGCTTTCGGACTTCAGCGTGTTCTCGTCGACCCGCCTCGTGGCGGTTTCGTCGACGCCGGTAAACCTCACGCCCGAGACGGTCTATTACTTCAAGGTGCGCGCGGTGAACCTCGCGGGGACGCTGACGGCGTTCACGACGACCTTCGCGATCGCCACCAGCACGACGGTGCCCACCGCGCCGGGGACGCCCGCGCCGGCGAGTCCCTTCTCTTACGACGGCACGGGAACATTTACCTGGGCGCCGGCCAGCGCGCCGTCGGGCATCAAGGAGTACTTTTTGCAGGTGGGAAGCTTCCCCGGCGCGGCGGATATCCTGAACCAGACGGTCGGCAACGTGACGTCGTGGGCGCTCGCGGGGTTGGCCACCGGCAGGAGCTACTTCGCGCGGGTGCGCGCCCGGTCGAACGCCGAGCTCGACGGCGACTTCTCCGGCTCGAGCGCTCCGCTTACGGTCTTCGTGCCCGCCCAGGAGCCCGCGATCACCAAGCCGAAGAACTGGCCGAATCCTTTCGACCCGAACGCGGGGCCGACGACGATCGGCTTCGCGACGACCGAGCCGGCGACCGTGACGCTCAAGATCTTCTCGCTCAACGGCCAGCCGGTCTACGAGGAGACGCGGCCGTTCGGCACGCCCGGCAACCAGATCTGGTCTTGGGACGGCCGGGGCTCGTCCGGCCGGCGCGTGGCTCCGGGCGGGTATATCCTCCATCTCGAGAAGCGGTCGGCCTCCGGCATCGACACGCAGCGCTCGAAGATCGCGGTGCTCTACTGATGTCGCTCTCGAAGCTGGGCTTGAAATTGTCGCTGCTCTCGTCGGCGCTGGTGCTCGGCGTCATCGGCATGATGGCGAACCGGCTGCTCGGCGCGTCGCGCGACGCGTTCCTCGCGGAAAAGCGCGCCCGCGCCGAGGCCTTCGCGCGCTCCTGCCGCGAGGCGGTGTTCCCGAAGGTCGACGCGTTCGCGCTCCACTTCACGCTCGGCGAGCTGATGCAGGAGCCGGGCATGGTCTACGCGCAGGTGATGGACACGGACGGCAAGGTCCTTTCGCACTCCGACTCGGCGCGGGTGGGCGAAAGAGACGAGACGCCGCAGGGCAAGACCGCGCTCGCCGCCTCCGCGACCATACTGCAGACCTACACGGGCAAGGACGGCGTCGAGTACCTCGACGTCTCGGTGCCGGTGCTCGCGCGCACGAAGCACGTCGGCGCGGTGCGGCTCGGCATCACCCGGCGCTCGCTCGAGGCCGCGCTCGAGCCGGAAAAAAGGCGCGTCTTCGCGATCGCCGCCGTGGCGGTCTTGGCGGCCACGCTCGGCACGGTGCTGCTCGTGGGCTGGCTGACGCGGCCGCTGCCCATGCTCGCCGCCGCGGCGCGCGAGATCGGCCGCGGCAAGCTCGACACGCGCGTCGAGTGGAAGAGCACCGACGAGATCGGGAGCCTCGCCCGCTCCTTCAACGAGATGGCGGTCGCGAACCAATTGGCGTTCGCCGCGCTCAAGGAGGAGAAGGAGAAGCTCGACACCATCTTCTCGGAGACGCGCGACGGCTTGATCCTCACGGATCCCGGCGGCCGCTTCCTGCTGATCAATCCGACCGCGCGACGGCTGCTCGGGTTCGGCGATTCCTCCCTGACGCCGATGAACAGCCCGGTCCCCGGCGTGACGGCGGCGTTCAAGGAGTTCGAGACCGAGCCCGCCGTGGAGAGCCTGATCCAGGCGACCGACCGCGTGATGAATTTCGAGCTGAGGCGGAAGGAGCCGAAGCTGCTCATCCTCGCGGGTACGCGCGACCGGCTCGAGACGACTCGAGGCTCGGCGGGCCTGCTTTGGGTTTTTCGGGACGCGACGTTCGAGAAGCGCGAAGAGGTGCTGTCTCGCAGCATCCTGTCCCTCATTTCGCACAAGCTCAAGACGCCATTGATGGCGTGCATCGGCTACCTCGAGATCCTCGCCAAGGACCCGCCGCAGCTCGAGGGCTTTCACAAGAAGGCCTTCGAGTCGATGACCGTCCAGCACCAGCGCCTGAGCGGGATGGTCGAAAAGCTTCTGTTTTTCGCCTCGGTCTACAGCCCGGACATGCTGGTGCTCAATAGGCGGCAGAGCGACGCGCTGCCCCTGGCGCAGCACGCCGTCGAGCAGTTGGGAGACACTATCGCGTCCACGGGGGCCCACGTGGTCGTGGACGAGGACGCGCTCGACAGCGCTCCGAAGCTGAACGTCGATTGCGGCCGCGTCGAGGAAGCGCTGCGCAACCTGATCGAGAACGCGATCAAGTTCAACCCGAAGCCGGAAAAGCAGGTGAAAGTCTCCGCGGAGGCGGCCGGCAAGTGGGTGACGTTTTCGGTGAAGGACAACGGCCCGGGCATCCCCGCCGAGGAACACCCGCGTCTTTTCCGGAAGTTCTACCAGATGGAGGACTCCTTCACGGGCCAGATCGACGGCATGGGCCTGGGCCTCGCCTTCGTCAAGAACATCGCCGAGGCGCACGGCGGCGAGGCGTACGTGAAGTCCGCTCCCGGACGCGGCGCGGAATTCTTCCTCGCGCTTCCGCGCGCTGACTCCGCCTGACTGTCGGGGCCTTGCATGGGGGATTCCCTGAGGTTACGCTGTCGGTGTGCAGCATACGTGTCTTTTCTATGACGACGCGGACGAGGCGACCCGAGCCGCGGCGCGTCATCTAAAGGAAGGGCTCTCGCGCGGCGAGCGCTGCATTTACGTCGCGGTGCCGGGAGGCGCCGAGCGGGCTCGCCGGCAGTTGGCGGCCTGCGGCGTGAGCGCGAAGAAGGAGCTGAGGGTCGTCGACGCGCGGCAGGTGTACCTCAAGCGGGGACACTTCAGTGCGGACGCCAGCCTCGAGCTGTGGCGCGAGACGATCGAAAAGGCGGGCGCGGAGGGCCGTCCCGGCGTGCGCGCCGCCGCCGACATGGCCTGGGCGTATACCTGGCGCGTCGAGGACCTGCTCATCCCGTACGAATCGGAGGTGAACCGCCTCGCGCCGCTTCCGGCGAACGGCCTTTGCCTTTACCCGCGGGACCGGCTCCCGCCGCACACGCTGCAGGGCACGCTGTGCGCGCACCCGTGGATCGAGTCGCGCGGCATGCGCCGCGAGAACCCGTACTACATCGCGCCCGACGAGTTCCGGCGCGGCGCGCGCGCGCCGTCGGCGGAGGAGATGCTCGAGCGGCTCGCCGCGCTGGATCGGGCCTTCGCCTTTCAGGCGGCGAAGGAGCGCGAGGTGCTCCCGATCCTCGCCCATCAGTTCAAGACGCCCCTGACGGCGATCGCGGGGTTCGCGGAGTCGCTCCTGCGGCACCCGCGCGCCAAGGAGCGCGTCGAGTTTCTCCTCACGATCCAGCGGCATGCCGGACGGCTGGCGCACCTCGTCGACGAGCTGCTCGTGCTCGGCCGGGTCGGTACCTCCCCGTCGGACGCCGAGGCGATCGGCGTGAGGACTTGCCTCGCGCGCGCCGCGCGGGATTTCGAGCACGCGCGCCGCCGCAAGGCGAGCTCGCTCGTGTGGAGCTGCTCGCCAGAGCTCCGCGCCCGCGCGCGGCGGGGAGAAGTGCACCAGGTGCTCCAGAGTCTGCTCGAGAACGCGCTTTCGGTGACGCCCAAGCGCGGGCGGATCATCGCGGCGGCCTCCCGGGACGGGGGCATGATCGAGGTCTCGGTCGCCGACTCCGGGCCGGGCATCACGAAGCAGGACCTGCCTCGCGTCTTCGACCGCTTCTACCGCGGCCGCGCGGGCCGGGAAGCGGACCCGATGGGTACGGGCCTCGGGCTCTACATCGCCCGCCGCATCGTCGACGGGTTGGGCGGCCGGATCTGGGTCGAAAGCGACGGGCCCGGGGCCGGGTCGACGTTTCGCTTCACGCTCCCCGCCGCATAGACGTCACTCCCCGGTTGAGCCTTTGAAAAGCG
>JACRDR010000306.1 GCA_016212845.1 Elusimicrobiota bacterium | reverse complement strand
TCGGGCCCGGGTGCAGGACGAGGCAGTCGGGCTTGGCGAGGGCGAGCTTCGCCTTCGTGAGTCCGTAAGCCTCGAAGTACTCCTGCAGCGACGGAAAGAGATTTTCCTTTTGGCGCTCGAGCTGGATGCGCAGGACGTTGACCGCGTCGGCGCCCTTGAGCGCTTCGCTCAAGTCGTGGCTCACCGTGACGCCGAGACCCGCGAAGGACGCGGGCACGAGCGTCGCCGGGCCGCAGACCGTCACCTTGGCCTTCAGCTTCTTGAGCGCCCAGATGTTGGACCGCGCCACGCGGCTGTGCGCGATGTCGCCCACGATGACGACCTTCAGGCCGTCGAGCTTGCCCTTCGTCTCGCGCAGGGTGAAGACGTCGAGGAGCGCCTGGGTCGGGTGCTCGTGCGCGCCGTCGCCGGCGTTGAGGACGTGCGCGGTGGCCGCCGCCGCGACCTGCTGGGGCGCGCCCGAGAGTTCGTGGCGGATGACGAAAATGTCGACGCCCATCGCCTGCAGGTTCTGCAGCGTGTCGATGAGGCTCTCGCCCTTGAGCACGCTCGACTGGCTCACCGCGAAGCCGAGGACCTCGGCGCCCAGGCGCCGCGCCGCGACCTCGAAAGAGGAGCGGGTGCGCGTCGAGGGCTCGCTGAAAATGAAGGCGAGCGTGCGGCCCTTCAGGTCGTCGAGCGGTTCGTTACCTAGGAACTCGCGCTTGGCGCGGGCCGCGCCGTCGAGGAGCTGGTTCAGCTCGTCGAGGGAAAGCTCTTCGATGCCGAGCAGGTCCTTGCGAATCCAGCTCAAGCGGCCGCCTCCCACATCGTCTTGGCCTTCTCGGTGAGGGAGGCGCGGTTCGTCGCGCGCTCGCCGGCGAGACGCTCGGCGACCTTCTTGTCGGAGGTGCCGAGGATCTGAGCCGCGAGCGTCGCCGCGTTCTCCGCGCCGTCGATGGCGACGGTCGCCACCGGCACGCCGCGCGGCATCTGCACGGTCGCGAGCAGGGCATCGAGGCCGTCGAGCTTGGAGTTGAGGGGGACGCCGATCACGGGCTTGACCGTCTGGCCGGCGACGACGCCGCCCAGGTGCGCGGCCATGCCGGCGGCGCAGATGAACACCTCGACGCCCTCGGCTTCGGCGGAGGCGACGAGATCGTGCACGAGCTTCGGCGTGCGGTGCGCGCTGGCGACCGCCATGCGGTGCTCGATGCCGAGGCGCTTCAAGGTGTCGGACGCCTTCTGCATCACGCTCAAGTCCGACTCGCTGCCCATCAAGATCGCTACCTTCGGTTTCTTGGAGGTGGTCATTTGGCCGGGGCCGCTCCTATGTCCTTGCGATAGTGAACGCCTTCGAAATCGACGCAGCGGGCGCCCGCGTAGGCGCGGGTGCTGGCTCGGGCGAGGTCGGGGCCGGTGGCGACCACGTTGAGGACGCGGCCGCCGTTGGTCATCCAGCCCTCGGCGGTGCGGCGCGTGCCCGCGTGGAAGACGAGCACGTCGAGCTCGGCCTCGGCGCCCTCGATGCCGTGGATCCGGCGGTTGGTGATCGGCTTCTCCGGGTAGCCTTCGGAAGCGAGCACCACGCAGACGGAGGCGCCTTTCTTCACCGGGATGGGCGCCGCGGAGAGCCGGCCCTTCGCGCAGGACTCGAGGAGATCCAGCAGGTCGCACTCGAGCAGCGGCATCAGCGTCTGCGTCTCCGGGTCGCCGAAGCGGACGTTGAACTCGAGCACCTGCGGACCCTTCTCGGTCAGCATCAGGCCGACGAAGACGACGCCGCGGTACTTGAGCTTGTCGGCGCGAATACCCTTCACGAACTTGTCCAAGACCTCGCGGCGGACCGTCTCCAGGAGCTTCTCGTCGAAGTCCGGCAGCGGCGAGTACGCGCCCATGCCGCCGGTGTTCGGGCCCTCGTCTTTGTCTTTGAGGCGCTTATGGTCGCGGCACGCGGGGAGCACCTGGTAGCGCTCGCCGTCGACGAGGGCGAGGACGCTCGCCTCGCGGCCCTTGAGGCACTTTTCGAGGACGACGCGTTGTCCGGCCTCGCCGACCGCGCCCTTCGTCATGAAATCTTGGACCGCCTCGATCGCCTCGCGGCGCGAGGCGCAGACGCGCACGCCCTTGCCGGCGGCGAGGCCGTCGGCCTTCACTACCAGCGGCAGCTCGAGCTCGGCGGCGGCGTCGGCCGCGCGGGCGGCGTCGGTGAAGGATTCGTAGCCGGCGGTCGGGATGCCGTGGCGCTTCATGAAGTCCTTGGCAAACGCCTTCGAGGATTCGAGCTTCGCGGCCTCCTGCGACGGGCCGAAAACGGGGATGTTGAAGGCCTCGAGGCCGTCGGCCAAGCCCGCGGCGAGCGGCGCCTCGGGCCCGACGATCACGAGGTCGATCTTGAGCTCCTTGCAAAGCTCGACCATCGCGGGGCCGTTCAAGGGGTCGACGCCATGGCAGTCGGCGAGCTTGCCGATCGCGGTGGAGCCGGGGGCGGCGAAGAGCTCGGGCTTGCGGGGGCTTTGGGACAGTTTCCAAAGCAAGGCATGCTCGCGGCCTCCGGAGCCGACGACCAGCACGCGGGGCGGCTTCATTTGAAGTCGGGGATGGGGGTGGGGTACTTTCGCGTGAAGCAGGCGGTGCAGTAGCCGGTCGCGCCGGCTCCGGCCGCCTTGATCAATCCGTCGACGGACAAATAGTGGAGGCTGTCGACGCCGAGGAACTTGCGGATCTCCTCGGGGGAGTTCGCCGAGGCGATGAGCTCCTCCTCGCGAGGGGTGTCGATGCCGTAGTAGCAGGGCGAGACGATCGGCGGGCTCGAGATCGCCATGTGGATCTCTTTGACGCCGACGCGGCGCAGCATGCGGCAAATCTTGCGGGAGGTCGTGCCGCGGACGATGGAGTCGTCGACGAGGACGATGCGCTTGCCCTTCAAGAGCTCCCGAACCGGAGAGAGCTTAAGGGCCACCGAGGCGTCGCGCAGTCCCTGCGCGGGCTGGATGAACGTGCGGCCAACGTAGTGGCTGCGCACGAAGCCGAGCTCGAAGGGGATGCCGCTCTGCTCGGAAAAGCCGAGGGCGGCCGGGACGCCCGAGTCGGGCACGGGGATGACCATGTCGGCTTTGGCCCCCGGCATCTCTCGCGCGAGCTGCCGGCCGAGCTCGCGGCGCGAGCCCATGACGCTGCGCCCGAACACCGTGGAGTCGGGCCGGGCGAAGTAGACCTGCTCGAAGACGCACTTGGCCGCCTTGCGCTCGGCGAACGGCCGGAGGCTCTTGGGTTGCGCGCCTTTCTCGAGGATGAGGATCTCGCCGGGCTCGATCTCGCGTATCGTCCTGGCGCCCATCAAATTCAGCGCGGTCGTCTCGGAGGCGACGACCCACGCGCGGCCGAGCTTGCCGAGCACGAGCGGGCGGAACCCGAACGGATCGCGCGCGGCGATCAGCTTGTCGGGAGTCAGGAAGATGAGGGAGTAGGCACCGATCACCTGGCGCAGAGAATGGATGATCGCGTCCTCAACGGGCCCCTTCGAGCGCGCGATGAGGTGGACGATCACCTCGGAGTCCGTGGAGGACTGAAAAATGGCTCCGCGAGCTTCCAAGAGCTCCTTGAGTTGCCCGGCGTTGGTCAGGTTGCCGTTGTGGGCGATCGCGATCGGGCCGTGGAGGTGGTTGAAAGTAAGGGGTTGTGCATTCTTGAGGTGCGACGCACCCGTCGTTGCGTAACGGACGTGGCCGGCGGCGGCGGTGCCGCTGAGTCCCTTCAGCGTCTCGGCGTCGAAGATCTCGGAGGCCAGGCCCATCCCGACGCGCAGGCGCAGCTGCTCGCCGTCGGCGGCGACGATGCCCGCCGACTCCTGACCGCGATGCTGGAGCGCGAACAGGCCTAGCGAGGCCAGCTGCGCCGCATCCTTAGTTCCGAGTATCCCTACGATTCCGCACATTTAGTTTTGCACGTGCAAAACGGCGTTCCGGAACATCTCGAGTCCGATGCCTTCCTTGTGGAACGTCTGCCGCGTCCAATTCGGGTGGTGGTAGCGCGTGATGAAGCGCTCCGGGTGCGGCATGATCCCCATGCAGTTGCCTTCGGGGTTCGAGATCGCCGCGATGTTGAAGAGCGAGCCGTTCGGGTTGTATGGGTAGCCCGCGGGCTCGCCGGCCTCGTTGACGTAGCGCAGCACGACGGAGTTGGTGCGCTTCAAGTCCTCGAGGACCTTCGGCGCCTTCACGACGAACTTGCCCTCGGCGTGCGCCACGGGCAGCTCGATCATCTCGGGCAGGCCCTTGGTGAAGAGGCAGTTCGCGTGCGTGTTGATCCGCAGCCGCGCCCACCGGGCCTCGAAGCGGGCCGAGTCGTTCCACGTGAAGCTGGCGTTCTGCGCTTCGGTCTTGTTGTGCGGCAGGAGGCCCATCTTCACGAGCACCTGGAAGCCGTTGCAGATGCCCAAGACGGGTCTTCCGGACCGGATGAAGGTCTTGATGTCGCGGACCATGCCCTTGAGTTCGTTCGCCAGGATTCTTCCGGCGGCCACGTCGTCGCCGTAGGAGAACCCGCCGGGGATGACGAGGATGTCGGCGTCCAGGAGCTTGGTCTTGCCCGACTTGATCGCGTTGATGTGCGTGAGCTCGGCCTGGGCGCCCGCCAGCTTGAAGGCGTTGGCGGTCTCCAGGTCGCAGTTCGTGCCGGCGACGCGGAGGATGAGGGCGGTGGGTCGTTTCACGGCTTCCTCCCGTTCTTGAACTGCGCGCCCATGGCGGCGGGCATCCGGTTGTTCCAGCGCGACTTGAGGCCGTCGAGGCCTTCCTCGATCAGGAGCGAGCCGTCCATGCTGATGATCCGCAGTACCGGGTTGGCGAGCGTCGTGCCGATCTTCTTGAGCGGCTGGCCGCGCGTAGCCTTCAGGAAGTCCTTCTCCTTGTCGGCGGGGACCTCGATCAGGAAGCGGCTCGGGCTCTCGGAGAAGAGCGCCACCTCGTCGGCGTCGACTTCCTTCGAGCGGTTGACCTCATCCAGATCGATCGAGCAGCCGAGCTCGCCGGAGAACGCCATCTCGGCGGCGGCCACCGCGAGCCCGCCCTCGGAGAGGTCGTGGCACGCGGAAACGAGGCCCTTGCCGATCGCGGCCGAGAGCGCGCGCATGCTCTCGAGGGCCGAGCCGGGCTCGACCTCGGGCACGCGGCCTTCGAGGGGCTTGCCGAGCCATTCGGCGTAAAGCGAGCCGCCGAGCTCGTCGGACGTCCAGCCGAGCAGGTAAAGCAGGTCGTTCGGCGCCTTGAAGTCCATCGTGATCGCCTTGCGGAAGTCGGTCACGGGGGCCAGGGCCGAGATGAGAAGCGTCCCCGGGATGTTGTGGCTCTCTCCCTTGGCGTCCTTGTACTGGTTGTACATGCTGTCCTTGCCGGAGATGAACGGCACGTGGAAGGCGAGCGAGGCGTCCTTGCAGCCGAGCGCCGCGCGCACGAGCCCGCCGAGCACCTTCGGGTCCTCGGGGTTGCCCCAACAGAAGTTGTCGAGGAACGCCGCGCGGGAAATATCCGCGCCGACGCACACGAGGTTCCGGAGCGCCTCGTCCGCCGCGTTCATCGCCATCGCGTAGGGATCGATGCGGCCGTAGGCCGGGTTCATGCCGTGCGCCACCGCGAGCGCGCGGTAGTCGTCGAGCTTGCCGGTCGCGGCGTGCGGCCAGACTACCGCGGCGTCGCCGGGACCGTCGGCCTGCGTGCCCTGCAGCGCCTTGATCACCGAGCCGCCCTGCACCTCGTGGTCGTACTGTCGGATGACCCACGCGCGGCTGCAGACGTTCCAGTGGCCGATCAGCGCGTGCAGCGCCTCGCGGACCTTCGCGGCGTCGGTCGGGCCGGAAGACTTTTTCACGGACGGGCGGCTGACCGGGGACCAGACGGCGACGCGCTCCTTCTTCGGCAGGCCGTCGTGGAGGAAGTCCATGTCGAGCCCAACGACGGGCTCGCCATGGAAGCTCACCTCGAGCTTGCCGGTGTTGGTGAACTCGCCGAGCACGCACCACTCGACGTCCTCGGACGCGCAGAGGGCCTCGAGCGCCTTGAGGTTCTTCGGCGGGACCGCGAGGACCATGCGCTCCTGCGACTCGGAGACCCAGATCTCCCAAGCCTCGAGGTCGGCGGCCTTGAGCTTGGCGTTCTCGAGCCGCACCTTCGCGCCGCAGTCCGCCGCGAGCTCGCCCACGGCCGAAGAGAAGCCGCCGGCGCCGCAGTCGGTGACCGAGCGATAGAGCTTTTGGTCGCGCGCGCGCAGCAGGACGTCCAAGACGCGCTTTTCCGCGATCGCGTGGCCGATCTGCACCGCCGCGGGGGAGGAGGAATCGTCGAGCGCCGCCGAGGAGAAGGTGGCGCCGTGCAGGCCGTCCTTGCCGGTGCGGCCGCCGAGGGCGACGATGAGGTCGCCCGGCATCACGCGCTTCTCGACCGCCCACCGGGGCATGAGGCCGACGGTGCCGCAGAACACGAGCGGGTTGAAGCGGAAGTCGTCGTCGAAATGGATCGCGCCGCCGACGGTCGGGATGCCCATCCGGTTGCCGTAGTCGCGCACGCCGCCGACCACGCCGGAGAACGTCCGTCGCGGATGGTTCACGTCGTCGGGGAGCGGGCCCGCGTAGTCCGGGGTGCCGAGGCAGAAGACGTCGGTGCCGAAAATCGGCTTCGCGCCCACGCCCACGCCGAGCACGTCGCGGATCACGCCGCCGACGCCGGTGGCCGCGCCGCCGTAGGGCTCGATCGCGCAGGGGTGGTTGTGCGTCTCGACCTTGAAGGCCGCCGCCCACTCGTCGTCGAAAGCCACGACGCCGGCGTTGTCTCGGAAAACCGAGAGGCACCAGGGCTTCTTGAGCTTTTGGGTGGCCTCGAACACCGTCTCCTTCAGGAGGTTCTTGAATCGGATCGTCTTCTTGCCGTCGGAGTAGCGCACCGCGCTGGTGAAGGTCTTGTGCTTGCAGTGCTCCGACCAGGTCTGCGCGATCGTCTCCACCTCCGCGCGCGTGGGCTCCCGGCTTTCGGACCGGAAGTGGGCCTGCACGGCGGAGAGCTCGTCGGCTGAAAGCGACCAGCCGTAGCGGCGATTGAGCTCGGCGAGTTCCTTGACGGTCGCCCGGGTGAGCTCGAGAGAAGACAACGGCAGCGTTTGAGTCGGCATGTGACCTCGGCGCGTCTCTGATTTACGGCGCTGCTAGCACGTACCGGTGGATGACCGGGTTCGACAAAATCTTTTTCGCGGCCTTCTCGATCTGGGCGGCCGGCAGGCGGCCGACGATCTTGTAGACCGTGCCGCAGCGCACCTTGTCGGGCGCGGGCAAGCCGAGATCGGCGATGCCTTTGCGGACGCTCGCCTCGTGCGGGTCCGAGACCGAAGGCTTCAGCCAGACCTCGACGCGCCAGTGGGGCGCCACGACGAACGCGGGCGAGATCGCCCCGTCGCCGATGCGGTACTCCTGGGTGATCGGGTCGCTCAAGAGCTCCTTCGCCGCCAGCTCGAGCTCGCGGGGGGAAAGCTTGCCCGTGATCTCGTAGATCGGGCACACGCGAATCTCGGTCGGCGCCTGCAGGCCGAGAAGCTGGAACTGGGCCGCCACCGCCGCGCCGGAGGCGTCGGGAAATACGAGCTTCCCCGCGACTTCGACGCGGTAGGTGGTCGGGGCCGGGCCCGCGTGGGTGCCGTTCTTGCCGCTCACTTCGCCAGACGCTCCAGAGCCTCGCGGTAGCGCCGGGACGTGCCTTCCACGACGTCGGAGGGCAGCGCCGGCCCGGGCGGGTTCTTATCCCAGCCGATCCGCTCGAGATAGTCGCGGACGAACTGCTTGTCGAAGCTCTCGGGCGACGTGCCCGTCCGGTAGAGCTTCGCGTCCCAGAAGCGGGAGGAATCGGGGGTCATCGCCTCGTCGATCAGAATGATCTTCCCGTCGAGCAGGCCGAACTCGAACTTCGTGTCGGCGAGGATGAGGCCGCGCGGGCGCATGAAGTCGGCGCCGAACTTGTAGAGCTCGAGCGTCAGCTTCTCCAGTTCCTTCGCGGGGCCGGCGCCGACGATCTTGGCCAGCTGCTCGAGATCGATGTTCTCGTCGTGGCCCTGCTCGGCCTTCGTCGAGGGGGTAAAGATCGGCTCGGGCAGGCGCGCCGCCTCATCGAGTCCGGCGGGGAGCTTGTGGCCGCAGACGGACTGGGACTTCTTGTACTCCTTCCAGCCGCTGCCGGCGAGATAGCCGCGGACCACGCACTCGGCGTCGAAGCGCTTGGCTTTCTTGCAGAGCATCATCCGGCCGTCGTAGGCGGCGCGGTCGAGGGCCGGCTTGCCGGGGAGCTGTCTCACGATCTCGTCGAAGTCCGCCGAGAGCAGGTGGTTCGGGACCAGGTGCGCGGTCTTTTTGAACCAGAAGGCGGAGGTCTGCGTGAGGACCCGGCCCTTGTCGGGGATCGGCGTCGGCAGGACCACGTCGAAGGCGGAGAGGCGGTCGGTGGCGACGATGAGGAGCCGGTCGCCGAGATCGTAGATGTCGCGGACCTTGCCCCGGGCGGACAGCTTCAGGCCGGGGATTTCCGACTGCATGAGGGTCGTCACGGTCATAGTCATCGTCACTCCCATTCGATCGTAGACGGCGGCTTCGAGCTGACGTCGAAGACCACCCGGTTCACGCCTCGAACCTCGGACGTGATGCGGCTGGAAATCTTGTGCACCAAATCGTAGGGCAGGCGCGTCCAATCGGCGGTCATGCCGTCGACGCTCTCGACGACGCGAAGAGCGACCACCGGCTGGTGCGTGCGTTCGTCGCCCATGACGCCGACGGATTTGACGGGCAAGAGCACCGCGAAGGCCTGCCACACCTTATCGTACCAACCCGCCCGCCTGAATTCATCCTGGACGATCGCGTCCGCCTTCCGGGCGATGTCGAGCCGGGGCTGGGTGATCGCGCCGAGCACGCGGATCGCGAGGCCGGGGCCGGGAAACGGGTGCGCGCCGAGGATCGGCTCGGGCAGGCCCATCTCGCGGCCGAGACGGCGGACCTCGTCCTTAAATAGGAATCGCAGCGGCTCGACGAGCCTGAGCTTCATGCGCTTCGGCAGGCCGCCGACGTTGTGGTGGCTCTTGATGACGGCGGACGGGCCGTGCACCGAAACCGACTCGATCACGTCGGGGTACAGCGTGCCCTGCGCGAGGAACTCGACGCCGCGGATAGCCTTCGCTTCCTTGTCGAAGACCTCGATGAACGTCTTGCCGATGATCTTGCGCTTGCGCTCGGGGTCGGAGACGCCGGCGAGCTTTCTGAGGAAGAGCTTCGAGGCGTCGACGAGCTTGAGATTGAACTTCGCGCCGGGGACCTGCGCCTGCACGGACTTCGCGAGAGCGGCCATGCGCTCGACGTCGCCTTCGCGGCCCAGGCCGTGGTCGACGAAGACGCAGTGGAGGTTCCTGCCGATCGCGCGGAACAAGAGCGCGGCCGCGACGGACGAGTCCACGCCGCCGGAGAGGGCGCAGACGACCTTGCCGTCGCCCACTTGCTCGCGCAATCTTCGCACCGACTGGTCGAGCTCGCCCGACATCGTCCAGCGCTCCTTGAAGAGGCAGATCTTGCGGGCGAAGTTCTCGCGCATCCGCGCGCCCTTGTCGGTGTGCGCGACTTCGGGGTGGAACTGCACGCCGTACCAGCGGTGCTCGGCGTCGGCGATCGCGGCGAAGGGCGCGCCGTCCGTCTTCGCGATGACCTTGAACCCGTTGCCGAGGCTCTCGGCGCCGTCGCCGTGGCTCATCCAGACCTTCCACGACTTTGGGATGCCGTCGAAGAGCGGGTCGTCCGTCGTGACCTGCACCTCGGCGTGGCCGTACTCGCGCCGCTTGGCCGGGGCGACGCGGCCGCCGTGCATGTGCACGAGCAGCTGCATGCCGTAGCAGATGCCGAGGACGGGGATGCCCGCCTCGAGGAGTTCCGGCGAGATCTTCGGCGAGCCCGCCTTATGCACGCTGGCCGGCCCGCCGGACAAGATAATGCCGTGCGGCTTCTTGCCCAGGATGCCGTCGAGCGGCGCGTTGAACGGCAGGATCTCGGCGTAGATCTCCAGCTCGCGCAAGCGTCTGGCGATGAGCTGCGTGTACTGGGAGCCGAAATCCAGGATGACGATCATCGAATTAGTTCTTTCCCATCCCGATGCGCTGCGCCTTTTGGAAGAGCTTGCCTTCCGTCTTGATGGCGGGCGCGATGATGATCTCGGTGAGCTGCATCTCCTTGACCGAGGAGGCGCCGACCGAGCCCATGCAGGTCTTGAGCGCGCCGACGAGGTTCTGCGAGCCGTCGTCGAGGCGCGACGGGCCGAAGAGTACCTCTTCGAGCGTCCCGGTCACGCCGACGTGGATGCGGGTGCCGCGGGGGAGGTTCGAGTGCGGCGTCGCCATACCCCAGTGATATCCCATGCCGGGCGCTTCCTTCGTGCGGGCGAACGCGGAGCCGATCATGACGGCGTCGGAGCCGCAGGCGATCGCCTTGCAGACGTCGCCGCCGGAGGACATGCCGCCGTCGGTGATGATCGGGACGTAGCGGCCGGCCTTCTTGTGGTAGAAGTCGCGGGCGGCGGCGCAGTCGACGGTGGCGGTGACCTGCGGGACGCCCAAGCCGAGCACGCCGCGGGTGGTGCACGCCGCGCCGGGGCCGACGCCGACGAGCAGGCCCGAGATGCCGGCCTCCATCAGCTCGAGCGCGACCGAGTAGGTCACGCAGTTGCCGACGACGATGGGCATCTTCATCTTGGCGCAGAACTTGGCGATGTCGAAGGGCGTGTACTTCGTCGCCTTGTGCTTGACGGTGGTGACCGTCGACTGGACGACGAAGAGGTCGCAGCCGGCTTCCTGGGCGATCTTGCCGTACTTCTCGGCGTTCTGCGGGATCGTGCTGACCGCGCAATTCACCTTCGCCTTCTTGATCTCGGAGATCCGCTGGGCGATGAGGTGCTCCTTCATCGGCTCCCGGTAGAGGTCCTGGACCATGCGGGTCGCGGTGTCCGGGTCGGCGGCGGCGATCTGGGCGACGACCTCGCGAGGCTTCTCGTAGCGGGTGTTGATGCCGTCGAGGTTGAGGACGCCGAGGCCGCCGAATTTGTCCATCGCGATCGCGAACTGGGTGTCGACGACGCCGTCCATCGCCGAGGCGAGGAACGGGATGGCGAGCTTCACGTCGCCGATCTTGAGAGTGGTGTCGACTTCCTCCGGGTTGACCGTCAGGTCTCCCGGCACCAGCGCGATCTCGTCGAATCCATAGGCCCGGCGGGCCTCCCGGTCACGACCGATAAAGAACGCCATGATCACCTCTCCTGGTAAAAAAGGTCGAGCGTCAGCCGGCTATCCTGCCCGACTGACGCTCGTCTGCGACCCTGGAAAAATCGGCATTTTCCCGTCGGAAAATAGTGTAGCAAACTATGAAAACGGGGCGCAAACAGGCCTTATTAAGGGAAGGGCTACATTCCCCAGTCGCGCAGGAGGGCGCGCGCGGCGGGAACGTCGGCGTCGGGGACGAAGAGGCGGACCGGCAGGGTGCCGCCGCGCCTCACGTCGAGGCCGTTGCCTTGAAGCATTTCTTCGGCGATGCCCGCGGTCGGTTCCGGTCCTGTCCAGACCAAGGCCCAGCCGGAGTTCGTGGGATCGTCTGCCATAGACCGCACCCGAGGCCATTATAGAGGAACGTTTTGGCATTCGCGTGCCGAAACCTGGAATTTATTATGAAGGCGCTTATACTTATTCGGCATGGCCCGCGATGACGACGGTATCCCCGTATTGAGCCCCGGCGAATGCTGGATCGCGGCGCTATGGACGGAGGGCGTGGCGCTCTTCGTGCTCGGCCTGATTTACGATATCTCGGCCCAGGACCTGTCGTTTTTCCCGTGCACGGTCTACGCGGTCGGGTTTTGCGGATTGGCGCTGTTCTTCGCCGCGTCGGTGCCGAGCGACGGCGGATCGGGGACGTTTTTGTCTCCCGCCGCCCTGGCGTTGATGCGCGTCGTGCCGTCGCCGGGGCTTCCGATTCGCTTGGCCGCGATCGTCGCCTGCGTGATCCCGTGCTTCATTTGGGAGTGGGGGGGAATCGATAGCGCCTCGATCTGGGTCTTCGCTTTCGCGGGGACGCTGTTCGTCGTGACGCTCCTCCACGGCGACCGGAGCGCCGCGAAGGCCGGGTTCGTCGACAACGCGGCGCCGTGCCTGATGGTCGGTCTCACCGGCGCGTACGGGCTCTCCACCTGGGCGCTTTATCCGGCCGACGCCTCCTACGGCGCCCTGGGAATGACCCTGGCGGGAGGCGCCCAACTATTCCTGCTCCGCCACGCCGCGGCGAGGCACTGGACGGCCCTGGCCGTGAGCGCCCGCCAGGAGCGGGGCGTTCCCGACGTCACGATCCCGATCGAGGCTTACAGCACCGAGACGGAACTGGCGGTGCCCGCCGCGCCGGCCGCCTCTCCCGCTCCCGGCTCGGGGCCCACGCTCGTCGAGTCGGGCACCTTCCGAATCGACGC
>JACRDR010000315.1 GCA_016212845.1 Elusimicrobiota bacterium | reverse complement strand
GGAAGCGGGGGGGACGACCCGCCCGACCACGTCGGCGGCCCGGCTGCCTTTCGTCGGGTCCTGCGGAGTCTGCGGATCCGGCTTGAGCCACTTGTAGCCGCCGTTCTTGTCCTTCGACGGATCGGGCATGGCGGCGAAGGCCGTCGAGGCGAACAGGAGGAGGACGCCGGCGGCGAGGGTGTGGCGCATCCACTCTCGAGAGTAGCCCCGCCCGTCGGAGATTTCAATAGGGAATTGCAACAATATGGGCCCTTCGTAGTGGAGGGGTCTGGGTCGAAAAAGGGCGCTTCCGCGGCCCTTAGGGCCCGAACGAAAGTCAACGAATCGCGACTATACTCCGGCGTACATGACAATCACTCGAGCGGCGACGCGCACCACGGCGGCCTTCATCTCCCTCTCGCTGGCGCTCACGGCCCCCGGCCTCGGCGCGACCTCCGCGATGGCCCAGACGATCGGCCAGGCGACCGTCTCCGGCGTTGTGGTCCCCGTTTCGGGCGTCGCCGTCGGAGTGCAGTCCGGGCCCTCGCTCATGATGTCCGGTCCCTCCAAACTTTCGACCGTCTCCGGGCTCTCCTTGACGCGGGCGATCGTCCCCGCCGCCGCGTTGGGCGCGGCCGCCAGAGCGGGCCGCACCGCCGCCGCCGAGGGCTCCTCGAAGAAGCCGCTCGCCATGAGCGCCATCGCGCCGGCGCTCGCCGAGACCGTCTTCCAGCCGATCCAAGCCGCGATCCCCGACCCGCGCGCCCTGGCGACGGGCGGCTCCGACGACTCGTATGGGCAGGGCCGCCGACTGCAGGAAGCGGTGGAAGGGATTTCGTCGCGCGGCTCGTCGTTTGTTCCCGAGCCTCAAGGGCCCGGCGGCGTGCGCGGCTGGCTGTCGAGCGCGGCTCGCCGTTTCGGACTGTCGCCCGCCCTTCGCGCGGACGCGCCGGCTACGCCGATCACCGTCAACAAGCGCATCTCGGAACTGCGGTCGTTGGTCGCCCGGGATCCCGCGGCCGGCCGCGAGGCCGCCCTCAAGATTCTCAAGGATTCGTCGGACCGGCTGGAGATCCGCCTGACCGCGATGAGGTTCATGACGGCCCCGACCCCCGCCGAGGCCGATGCGATCCTCGGCGTGGCGAAGGACACGAAGGACGGCTGGTACATCCGCCGCGAAGCGACGAAATTGCTCGGCCGCCTCTCGGAGGAACTCAAGCCCCGGGCCGAAGAGGTGATCGCCGCGCTCAAGACCGCCCGCAAGGACGGGAACCACTCCCTGCATCTCATGGCCGGCTGGGCGCTCAAGCAGTACGGCCAGGACGCCGGCGCCGACCGGCCGTTCCTGACGTCCGATTCCGGCAGGCCCGCTCTGGTCGGCCAGTTGAAGCAAAACCATCAGATGCCGGAGCCCGCCAAACCCGTCAGCATGGGCAAGGTGATGGGCGGCTTCATCGCGCTCCTGTTCGGTCTCGCGCTCTGGAGCACGTTCGCCGCCAACGGGCCGGCGGTCAACATGCCCGCGAAGGCGCCGACGCAGATCGAGCAGACCGTGGGCGACACCGCGAAAAAGGCCCAGGCCCCCGCCGAGATCAAGGCCGAAGCGCCGAAGGACCCGATCGAGCGCATCGAGCAGAACACCCGCAAGCAGGCCGAGGCGATGGAGCGCATCGCGAAGGTCGTCGATAAGGCGAACGCCCCGTCGGGTCCGCTCGACAAGATCTTGAGCCTCGTGGGCGCGCTGTTCTTCCCTCTCCTGATCATGGGCGCGCTCTTTTTCATGATGCGCAAGGGCGGCGGCGCGGGCGCGATGTCCATCGGCAAGGCGAAGATCAAGCCGACGAAGTCCGACGTGAAGTTCAAGGACGTGGCCGGCATAGACGACGCCAAGGCCGAGGTCACCGAGATCATCGAGTTCCTGCAGAACCCGGCGAGGTTCCGCCGCGTCGGCGCGAAGATGCCCAAAGGGGCGCTGCTCGTCGGCGGCCCCGGCGGCGGCAAGACTCTCCTGGTCAAGGCGGTCGCCGGCGAGACGGGCTCGAACATCTTCTCGATGTCCGGCTCCGAGTTCGTCGAGATGTTCGTCGGCGTGGGCGCCGCCCGGGCCCGGGACCTATTCGAGCAGGCCCGCGCCAACGCTCCGGCCATCATCTTCATCGACGAGATCGACGCGGTGGGCAAGAAGCGCGCGAGCGGCTCCGGCATGTCCGGCGGCCACGACGAGCGCGAGCAGACGCTCAACCAGATCCTCGTCGAGATGGACGGCTTCGACAACTCCTCCGGCGTCATTGTGTTCGCGGCCACCAACCGGCCCGACACGCTCGACCCGGCGCTGCTGCGTCCGGGAAGATTCGACCGGCAGATCCACGTGCCGAAGCCGGACGTCCTCGGCCGCGAGGCGATCCTCGCGATCCACTCCGAGAACGTGCCGCTGGGTCCCGACGTGGACCTGCAGCACATCGCGCGTCGCTCCACGGGGCTGACCGGCGCGTTCCTCGCCAACATCGTCAACGAGTCGGCGATGCAGGCCGCGCGCCGGAACGCGCTCGAGCTGACCAAGAACGACTTCGACGAGGGCGCCGACCGCGCCACGATCGGAGCTTCCAATTACAAGGCGCTCTCCGACGAGCAGAAGAAGTGGACCGCTTATCACGAGGCCGGCCACTCGATGGTCCGCCTGCGCGGCAAGAAGCCGCAGATCATCAACAAGCTGACGATCGTCCCGAAGGGGGACAAGGCGCTCGGCTTCGCCGAGATGGGCTCCGACGAAGACGTGCTCAACTACACGAAGTCCGAGCTCGAGCAGATGATCGCGGTCGCGATGGGCGGCCTGGTCGCGGAAGAGATGCTCTTCGGCGAGCACTCGACGGGACCCAGCTCGGATCTCCAGCAGGCCACCCGCATCGCGCGCG
>JACRDR010000314.1 GCA_016212845.1 Elusimicrobiota bacterium | reverse complement strand
AGCACGCGAAGATGCCGGACCAAGACGGCTCACGCGCCGAAAAGCTAACCCGGATCACCCAGGCGGCCGCGTGCGTCGAGGAATTGCAAGGACTCCCCCAAGCGGTCGACTGCACGAAGTTTCCGCAGATGGAGCCGACCACGGCGGCGCTCGAACCCGCGCAGAAAGAAGACCGGATACGGCTGCTCAAGGCGACCCTCGAGCTGAAGGAGAACGAGCAGTCGAGGGCGGTGGATAAGTATCAACCCGAAAACAATCGACCGGGGCCTTTCGCGCCGCCCGATCGGAACGATCGACAGGCGGACGCCGGCTCCGCACAGGGACAAGGAGACCCGGCGATCCAGGAGCGAGCCTCGCAGGAACTTCGGTCCGGCCTCGCGAACGCGCAGAACAGTCTTGCGCGCCATGGGAACGAAGCGAACGGTCTCGCCTCCCGGGCTTCCGCCGGAGAGTCCGAAAGCGTCGGCGGCGTCGCCCCCCAAAGGAGCGCCGCGCCGACCCACTCCCCCGTCGTCAATAAGCCGACCTCCAGTCGGCGGTCTCTGTCGAGCACCGAAATCGCGAATGCCGCCGCGGTCCCCGGGCAGACGGAAACGCCGCCGGTCTCGATACCTTCGCCGCGTTCCGCGGCGGCGACCCCGGCCGCCGGCGCCGCCGACGCGCCCGACTCGTTCAGCCGGACTCAGGCCGACGCGGCCTTGGCGCATCAGAGAGCCGCGGAGAAACTGGTCAAAAATGACGACGGCTCGTACCTCAACGCGGCCAAGGTCGCGGGACACCAGGTGCTCTCGACGATCAACGGCCTCGCCTCCTTCGTCGGCAATCCGGAGACCTGGCGACGCACCGGCCAGGCGGCCAAGGACCTCGCCTCAGATCCCGCGTCGACGTTCTCGCCGTCGAACATGTGGGGCGCGACGAAGGAAGTGCTCGCTCACAAGAAAGAAACGTTCGTGAAGGGCGCCGAAGCGACCGGCGAACGCGCCGCTGAAGCGACGATGAACACGACGCCTACGTCCGTCCTCATGGCGGGGGCCGGGATGATCGGCACCGTCGCCGACGTCACGCCGATCGGCACCGCCAGGAAGGAAGCTTTGTCGGCCGGAAGGACCGCTCTCGCCGAAGGACGGGCCGTCGCCAAGGTCGAACACGCCGCCGCTAAGGCCGAGGCGCTGGCGGTCTCCGTCGAGCGGCCGGTCGTCGCCTCCGCTCGCCCGCCCGCGCGCGTCATCGACTACATCAGGGCGAAGCTCATGAAGCCCGTTCCGGGCCAGGGCGAACTCACCATCTATCGCGGCGGGCAAAACCGCCCGATTCGCGCCGGAGACTGGGTCTCCGCCGAACGCGACTTGGTGGAAAACATTTACATGGCGGGCGGGCACAACGGCGGCCGACAAGGCACGCTGATGACCGCACGAATCCCGGCGGAGCATCTCTACGAGATCCACCCGGGCGGATGGGTCTATCTGCCTCCGGGAACTACCGGCGAGACGATCGACAAGATCCTGCGCTTCAAGGACAGCGCCTCCAATCGCGTGACGATGGGCGATCTTCTCAAGCAGGCCGCACCCAAGTGAGCCTCAGGCCGCTCTCGATCGTCCTGCTGGCTTCCGTGTCCTTCGCCGCGTCCAAGGCGTTTCCGCGGTTCTCCGCCTCGTCGGGAATGTGCGGCGCGAATCCGAACTGCGTTTCGACCCTCGATCAGAGGCAGGGGCGGCACATGGAGGCGTGGCGCTACTACGACACGCGCGCGGAGGCGCTCGCTCGCCTCGAGAAGATGCTCCGGCACACGCTCGGCGTGACGATCTACCCCGGCGGCGTCGACTACGTCCACGCGGAGTTCAAGACGACGTTCCTCCGCTTCACCCACGACGTGGAGTTCTTCCTGCCGATCGACCAGCCGGTGATCCACTTTCGCTCGTCGTCGCGGATCGGCATCTGGGATCTCGGCCGCAATCACCGGCGGATGGTGCGCCTCGGGGAGCGGTGGCTGGAAGAGCAGCCCAAGCAGAAGGCCCCGGGATTTAAGTTCCCCGCCCCGCCCGACGGGACTTAGTCGACGAAGATTCGCAGAGGCGGGTTCAGCTTCTTCGAGCCTTTCGTGTCGACCACGTCGACGAGTTCGAGAGACGGAATCCGGATCGCGCCTCCGGTCTTCTTGATCCGGAGCACCCGGGAGACGGGCAGGCCGAAGTTCTTGTTCGCCTGCTCTTCGACTTCGAGCCCGGGAATCCCCTTTACCCAATCCACGAGGCCGATCTCCTTTCTACCGCTGCGGACGCGGTGCTGCGACAGGCGCAGCGGATCGGAGTCGATGCCGAGCAAGATATAAATCTCGCCGTCGTCGGCGAGCAGGTCGGTGTAGCGCTTCAGAACCAGATCCGGCCGGGGATCGTAGGCGAACACGCCGAACACGTCGGTGATGAGCTCCGCCGGTCCGCCGCGCCCGAGCAAGTCCTTGACCGGGATGTCGCGGAAGAACTTGCCGCGCAAGAAGCGAAATTTGCCGCCGGAGGGCTGCCTCGGCATATTGAGCGCGTCGGCGGTCTTACTAACCGCCGTCACGAACGGCTTGCGGCCGAACGGCGCGGACAGCGCCGCCGGGGCTCCTTGGTAGCTCAGCCGCTTCTCGAGCACATCCACGATCGCGAGCTCGTCGGCCGACCGCTTGCGGTCCGAATCGAAGATCATCTTCCACATGCGGCTGTCGTGCCTCGCGTACGAACCGTGGATTTTCAGCTCGTCTTCCCAAAGGAAGTGGATCGCGGCCTTGGCCTCGCCGGCCCCGGCGTCGATCCAGTGGCCGCTCAGCGCGGCGAGACGGCGCGCGAAGTCCGCGCCTAAAAGCGTCAGGTACTCCTCGAGCGGGCGGTAGACCTCGAACTCGTTTTCCTCGATCCGCTCGACGAGGCGGCCGGCGAGCGGCACGCCCTTGGCCGCGGGGAGCTTCTCTCCGGCGACGGCGACGGTCCGCAGGACTCGCTCGCCCGGCGTGGAGGCCAAGGACGCCGCGGGAGAGATCGACAGCGAGCCGATCGCGCTGGCCGGCAGGGAGATCGACGGGGAGCCGGAGACCGGAACGGGGGCCGCCGGCGTCTTCACGGTCTGGGCCGAAGCGGCCAATGACAGAAGAACGGCGAGAACCCGCATGCCGTCAGTTTGAGGTAGGGAGCGCTCGGTCGCCTGGGCCGATGGCCCCCCGGGAGGTGGGCCTCGTCGGCCCAGACGCGGCCGGTGTCGAAGAGGCCCGCCACGACCGCATCCTTTTCCCAGCCGGGGGCTCCGGCGGCCTTCGGGAGCGCGCGGTTGAAGGCGCTGCGGATGAGAAAAGACGTGAACTGCCTCCGAGCGTCGGCCCGCAGATCGGAGACCACGGCTTCCGAGGCCCGCGCGAGCGCGGTCTGCCCCGGCCGTCCCGCGGACTCGGGCGCCTCGTCGCGGCGGAAGGGCCGCAGACGCATCCCGTAAACCTCGAGGCGCACGCCGCGCCAGATCCCGCGGGCGGAGGCCAAGAACTCCTTCGGCCTGGGCGCGCGCTTCAAATCCGAGAAGTCCCATCGGATCCGGTAGCTCATCGACACGCGAGAGCCCGAGCGATCGTGCCCGAGCTCCAAGTTCCACGGGTTGGCGTGCGCGACGGGGGTCAGCAGCAGCGCCAGCGCGGCCGAGAGGATCATCGCTCCCGAGGGTAGCCGGGATATGTTGCGGGCCTATTTCGGGGCTTGGGTCTTGACACTGGACAAAGGTGTGCTATACTGTACTAGCACACTAGTACAGATGCTCGAGATCGATCCCACGTCGCCCCTGCCGATCAACGACCAGCTCAAAGGCGCGCTCAAGGGCCTGGTCACGAAGGGGCTGCTGCGCCCGGGCGACAAGGCTCCCTCGATCCGCGGCCTGGCCCTCTCCCTTAAAATCAACCCCAACACGGTCGCCCGGGCGTTCCGGGAGCTGGCGCTCGAGGGCTTCCTCGACACCAAACGGGGCGACGGCAACTACATCGCCCAAACCGCGAAAGGGCAGGCCAAAGAGGGTTTGGCGGTGTCCAAGGAAAGGCTGGCGGACGCCCTCCGGCTCGCCCGGCAGGCGGGCCTGTCCTGGGACGAAATTTCCGAGACGGTGCAGTCGACGAAGGGAGGCGAAGATGAAACGCGGTGACTCGGCGGCGTTGAGGCTCGAGAACGTCCGGCGGTCCTTCGGGGCCAAGAACGTCCTCTGTGGGGTGACGGGCACGATCCCGCGGGGCCGCGTGGTGGGGCTGCTCGGCCGCAACGGCGAGGGCAAGTCCACCTTGTTTCAAGTGATGCTCGACATGCTGGCCGCCGACTCCGGCGAGATCGAGGTGCTCGGCATGCGCCCGGACGGCAGCGGAGCGATTCGGGAACACGTCGGCTACATCCCCGAGCGCCCGACCTTCCATCCCTTCATGACGCTGGGCGAAGTGCTGGCGTTCCGCGCGAAGTTCTTCCCCCGCTGGAAGAACATGCGCGCCTTCGGCCTCTCGCAGCAGCTCGGCCTGGACCTCAACACGCCGGTGCGCGGCGCGAGCAAGGGGACGCTCGGCAAGCTCGCGTGGGTCTGCGCCGCCGCGCACGAGCCGGAGCTCTTCTTCCTAGACGAGCCGACCTCCGGCCTCGACAGCCTCGTGCGCGACGACATCTTAAACCACCTCGTGCAGGAACTGCAAAAGGACGGCCGCACGATCCTCGTCGCCAACCACCGCATGGACGAGCTCGCGGGCATCCTCGACGAGGTGTGGGTGCTGGCCGACGGCGAGATCGCGGCGCGCCACGAAGTCGACCGCCTGCGCTCGGAGGCCTGCCGCATCACCGGCCGCGTCAAAGACGACGCGCCCGCCGCGAAGGCCTGGCCCGTACCGCCCCTGCGCGCCGAGGGGCCGCTCGTCGAGTGGATCGTCTTCGAGAAGGAGCTGGAGGACCGCATCCTGGGCTCGGGCTGGCTGGCCGCGACCGAGCGCAAAGCGATGCCGGTGCAGGAAAGCCTGAAGCACCTGTTGGCCGCGGGAGGAAACCATGCTTGAGCTCGCTCGTCTTCACTTAAAGAAGGAGAGACTGGTTCTGCTGGGACTGGCCGCGGCGGTCGTGCTGTCCTTCCCCTTCGTCCTGGCGGTCGCTCCGAAAGAGACGACGCGCGAACAGCTCGTGGGCGCCACGTGGATCTTCT
>JACRDR010000313.1 GCA_016212845.1 Elusimicrobiota bacterium | reverse complement strand
GTCTCCGTCGATCCCAACCGCGAGCGCGCCGTGAAGCTCGGCGCGATCGCGTGCCTCGACAAGCCCGTGCAGCGCGAGTCGCTGCTCGGCGCGCTCGAGCAGCTCAAGACGATCGTCGAGCGGCAGACCCGCCGGCTCCTCGTCGTCGAGGACGACCAAGTCCAGCGCGAGGCGCTCCTCGAGCTGCTGAAAGCCGACGACCTCGAGACGAAGGCGGTCGCGACCGGCGAGGAGGCGCTCAAGGCGCTCGCCGACGAGCGCTTCGACTGCCTCGTGCTCGACCTCGGCTTGGCGGACATTCCGGGCTTCGAGCTGCTCGAGCGCCTGCGCAAGGACGAGGCGCTCAAGAAGCTTCCGGTCGTCGTCTACACCGGACGCGAGCTCACCGGCAAAGAAGAGACTCGCCTGCGCAAGCTGGCCAAGTCCATCATCATCAAGGACGCGAAATCGCCGGAGCGCCTGCTCGACGAGACCTCGCTCGTCCTGCACCGGATCGAGTCGAAGATGCCCGAGAAGCAGCGCCGGACGCTCGAGCGTCTGCACCAGTCGGACCCGCTGCTCGCCAAGCGCAAGGTGCTCGTCGTCGACGACGACGTCCGAAACATTTTCGCGCTCACTTCCGTCCTGGAGCGCGCGCAGATGGAGGTCGTCTACGCCGAGAACGGCCGCGACGCCATCGAGCTGCTCGAGAAGACGCCGGGCGTGGACATGGTCCTCATGGACGTCATGATGCCCGAGATGGACGGCTACGAGACGATGCGCACGATCCGCGGGATCGAGCGCTTCAAGGAGCTGCCGATCATCGCGCTGACCGCGAAGGCCATGAAGGGCGACCGCGAGAAGTGCATCGAGGCGGGCGCCTCCGACTACATCGCCAAGCCGGTCGACGTGCCTCAGCTGCTGTCGATGCTCCGGGTATGGATGTCGCGTTGAGGACCGAGCCCGAGACGCACGCCGGCGTCCTCGCCGAGCTGCTCCAGCAGCTCCTCGAGCGGACGGGCGTCGATCTGCGCGACTGGCGGGGCGCCGCCCTGGAGCCGCGGCTGCGGACCGCCGTCGAGGCGGAGGGCGTGGCGGGTCCCGAGGAGCTGATGCGCCGGGGCAAGACGGACCTCGGGGTGTGGACGCGCCTCACCGGGCACCTCATCGGGCGCCCGCAGGAGTGGTTCTCGGACGCGGCTTTTCATCAGGCGCTGCGCTCGCGCGTGGCCCCCCTGCTCAAGACCTACCCGTCGGTGCGCGCCTGGGTCCCCGGCGAATACGGCGGAGAGCAGGCGGCGGCGCTCGCGATCGTGCTCGAGGAGGAGGGGCTCCTCGACCGCGCGCGCATCTACGCGACCGCACCGCTCGAGCCCGCCCTCAAAGGACCCGGAGGGGCTCGCTTTTCCGCCGCGGCGGTGCGCGCCGCCGCCGCCGACTATGTGAAGGGCGGAGGCAAGTCCAGCCTCGACGCCTATTTCGCCTGGGACGGCGCGGACGCGGTCCTGCAGGAGCGCCTCGCGCGCCACCTCGTCGCCGGCCAGCACACCATCGCCACCGACGGCTCGATCAACGAATTTCATCTCATCGTCTGCCGCCGCGCGCTGCTCGACTACAACATCCGATTGCGCATGCGCGCGCACCGCGTCTTCTGGGAGAGCCTGCCGCCGCTGGGCATCCTCGCGCTCCCGGCCGACGAGCCGCCGCCGTCGACGTTCGACTACTCCGCCCTCGTCGAAGGCGCGGGGCTTTTCCGGAGGACTTCCTAATGCCGCTCGAACGCGTGAAGCTGCTGCTCGTCGACGACCAGCCCGCCAACCTCCTCGCGCTCGCCTCGACGCTCGAGAGCCCGGAGCTCGAGCTCGTCCTGGCGCACTCCGGACAGGACGCGCTCCGCTGGCTGCTGAAGGAGGAATTCGCGGTAGTGCTCCTCGACGTTCAGATGCCGGGACTCGACGGCTTCGAGACCGCCTCGCTGATCCGCGCCCGCGAACGCACGGGCCACGTGCCGATCATCTTCGTCACCGCCGTCAACACGACCGACACGCACGTGACCCGCGGCTACCGCCTGGGCGCCGTCGACTACATCTTCAAGCCGCTCGTCTCCGAGATCCTCAAGGCCAAGGTCTCCGCATTCGTCGACATGTTCCGCAAGAACCGAGAACTCAAGGCCAGCGAGGAGCGCTACCGCGCGGTGTTTTCCGCGGTCGGCGAGGCGATCCTGGCGGTCTCCGACGAGACCGAGCGCATCCTGGACGCCAACGAAGCCGCGGTGAATCTTTTCGGCTACGACCGCCGGACCCTCGTCGGCCTCCACTTGGACCGGCTCGAATCCGAGAGCGGCGGCGGCCCGGCCGTCCAGGGGTTCGACCGCTACCTACGGCGCAAGGACGGGTTCCTGTTCCCCGCCGAGATCACCGAGGCGGCGGCGAACCTCGACACCGGCCCGGCCCGCATCGTCGTCATCCGCGACGTGACCGAGCGCATCCAGGCGGCGGAGGCCGAGCAGCTGCGCGAGAAGGACAAGATGCAGCGCGAGTTCGTGGCGAACGTTTCCCACGAGCTCCGCACGCCGATCGCCGCGATCAAAGGCTTCTCGGAGACGCTGCGCCGCGGCGCGCTCAATGACGACCGGAACCGTCTCCGCTTCGTCCGCACGATCGAGGCTCACGCCGACCGGCTGAGCGCGCTCGTCGAGGACCTCCTCACGCTGGCGGCGCTCGAGAGCGGCCGCGACGTTCCCCACCCGACCGTCGTCGAGTTCGAGCCGTTCGCCCGCGAGCTCATCTTGAGCATGGCGCCGCTCTCCGGCCGCCGCCGAGTATCGGTCGAGCTGGACCTGTGCGCGGCGCGGCTCTACGTCGACGCCAAGCATCTCTCCCAGGTGCTCCAAAACCTCGTCGACAACGCGATCAAGTACAACAAGCCCGGCGGCAAGGTGAACGTCTCCGCCTCGCTCGATCGCGATTACCTGAAGGTGACGGTCAAAGACACCGGCATCGGCATCCCCAAGGAAGATCTCCCGAAGATCTTCACGCGCTTCCACCGCTCCTCGAAGGCGAAGGAGCTCTCGATCCGGGGCACGGGCCTCGGGCTCAACATCGTGAAGCACATCATCGAGGCCAACGGCGGCAAGGTCTGGGTCGAGAGCGGCTCCAACGAAGGCTCGACCTTCCATTTCACGATCCCGCTCGCCAAGGGCAAAATCCCGGTCGCCGCAAAATAGTAGACTCGCCGCCATGCGGCATCCGGTGCTGCGAGCACGCGCGGCGATCTATCGTCTCCGCTGGCCCTTGTCGCTCATCGGCCTCTGGCTGGCCGTCGGCGTCCTCGTCTACCACGGCCGCGGCGCCTCCTGGGACGAGGCGCTGCTCGACGCGCTTTATCTCAAGGTCCCGCCCGACGCCTGGGCGCAGGGTTATTCCTTTTGGGGGCAGTCCCTCCTGTTCGGCGTGCTCGTCGCCTTCGTCGTGCGCGAGACCCAGGAGAACCACGCGGAGAGGTGCCGAGAAATGGCCCGACACGTCAAAAATCACACGATCATCATCGGCTTCACCCACCTCGGCCAGCGATTAGTCGAGCACTGCATGGCGAAGTCCATCCCCTACGTCTTGATCGAGAAGAACCGCGACGTCGTCGACGACCTCGTCCGGCTGGGCGAGCCGGTGCTCGTCGACGACGCCAAGACCAAAGATGCGCTTCCCGCGGCTAATATCGAGCACGCGAAGCGGGTCATCCTGGCCTGCAACAACATCGAAACCGCGCTTCTCGTCACCAAGCGCACGCGCGAGGCGAACCCCGCCTGCCAGATAATCGTGCGCTGCGGCGACGACGAGTTGGTCGAGGTCGTCCAAGGCCTCGGCGCGCACAACGTCTTCTCCGTCTCCCAAGCCGCCTTCCAGCACATCGTCCCGCTGCTTTCTGAGCTTGAAGAAGAGGGGTCAAAAGACCTAGAATCCGGCGTGCTCTTCGTCCCGGCGTTGGCCGCATTTGCCGTCCTAGCCCAGGCACAGTCCCCCTACTTCGAGCTTCAACTTCAAGACGTCCACGCCGCGGTATTCCACGCCCTCCAAGAGACTCGCTCCGGGTCTACAGAGGAAGCGTCGCGGCGGGTGCAAACTCTCGATGGCGCGGTCGGCCAAATCCGCTGGACCGTCCAAGACCTCCGCCGCCGGGCCGGCTGGATCGATCCCGCCCGGGGCCGCGACTGGTTCTTCGAGGCCGATCTCAGACAGGCGCGGCATGATCTGGCGGACCTCGCTCTGAGAGCGAAAGCTCTCGAGCAGGAGATCAACCAGCTCGTGCGGGATAGCGGGGCCGATCCCGCCTCCGCGAAGCTCTCCGCGGCCGCCCATGGCCTCCGGGTCGAAGCCGGACGCCTGGCCGACGACGGGCGCTGGACCGGACGCGAGCTCCGCCGCGCCGGCTTCCAGGACGACGGCGACGAAGTCTCGAATTCTTCCGTCACGATCCTCCTCAGCGCCTTCCACATAGAGCAGGCGGCACAGCGCCTTCAGCGGAGAAAGCCGTGAAGCTGGTCTTGGCCCTCCTGCTCGTCGCCGCCGCCGCCGCCCGTGCCGACTGGTTCGAGGCGCCCGAAGCGGCTCCCGCGCCCGAGACCGGCGCGCCGCAGCCCGTCGATCAGCGCTGGTGGGTCGTCTTGCCCGCCTCCGGCTCAGCCGAGCGCACCCGCATCGCGAACGCGGGGGTTTCCATCGAAGAAGTCTCGGGCTCGACCGTCGGAGGCGTCGCCGACCGGCGCGCGCTTGAGCGCCTGCGGGCCATCGGGATCCACCCCTCGCGGCAGACGGAGCTCGAGAAGGCCCATCTCCTCGCTTTCCCGCAGCCCGACGCGGCGTTCCACGACTACTCCCGGGTGAAATCCGAGCTCGCCGCGACGGCGGCCGCGCACCCGAAGCTCGTTTCCCTGCTCAAGATCGGCTCGTCGCTGCAGGGCCGCGACCTCGTCGCGCTGCGCTTCAATTCGGACGCGAAGGGGACGCAAAAGAGCGCCAAGCCCGGCGTCGTCTTCCTCGGGACGCACCACGCGCGCGAGCATCTTTCCACCGAGGTCCCGCTGCTCCTGGCGAAGTGGCTCGCGGCCAACGCCGAGCGCGCCGACGTGAAAAAGCTCCTGGACTCGCGCGACGTGTACTTCGTCCCGCTGGTCAATCCCGACGGCGCGGAGTACGACCACGCCGGCTGCCGGAGCGACGCGGCCCGGTGCTCCTACAAGTGGCATCGCAAGAACATGCGCGAGAACTCCGACGGCAGCCGCGGCGTCGACCTCAACCGGAACTACGGCTTCCATTGGAACACGGGCGGGGCCTCCGACGATCCGGGCTCCGACACCTACCACGGCCCGGCGCCGTTTTCCGAGCCCGAGACGCAGGCGGTGAAGCGTTTCGTCGAAGAGCGGCCCAACCTCAAGGCGCTGCTCAGCTACCACACCTTCAGCGAGCTCGTGCTCTACCCCTGGGGCCACAAGTACGACCCCATCGACGACGGCCCGGCGCTGGCAGCCTACAAGGCGATGGCGACCAAATTCGGCGAGCTCACGGGCTACACGCCCGAGCAGTCCTCGGAACTCTACATCGCCTCCGGCGACACCACCGACTGGGCCTGGGGCGAGCGCGGCATCTTCTCCTTCACCTTCGAGCTGACGCCCGCGTCCTCTTGGGACGGCGGCTTCTATCCCGGCGCGAAAGCGATCGACCCGACGTTCCAAAAGAACATCGCGCCGATGCTCTACCTTCTCGAGATGGCGGACGATCCGTACCGCGCCGGTATAACCGGCGGCGGCGCATCCAAGTAAGCAACGGGGGTTCGATGACACATCGGGCGGCGATGTGCCTTGCGGCCGTATTGGCGGCCGTGTCGGTGAGGGCCGGGGCGGAAAGCCTCGAGAGCGCGTCTCTTTCGGCCCTGCAGTTCCGGGAGCGCTTCCAAAAATCCTGGGAAGCGCGGCCTCCGCAGCGTCCTCCTCGAAAGCTCTGGCACGACCCGAAGGTCACGCCGCGCCAGCCCGGCTTCGTCGGGCCGCTCCTCGGTTCCTTTAAGCTCGCCGAACGGCTCGACGCGCACCGCAATCTCCTCAACCGGCAGCTCGGCGCCTCCGCCTGGGACATCAGCATGGCGTCCGACGACCGGTTCAAGGTGCAGTACCTCCACCTGTCGAAACCCGGAGTCTCGGTCCTCAAGCGCATCGACGACCTCAACCGCCTGCGAGGCGACGGCGTCGTCGTGGACGCCGACGCGCAGACGCACTACCGGGTGAAAGTCTCGATCAACATCTTCAGCCCCGTGCGGGGCAGCACCGTGAACCTCGACCCGGTCAACGGGACGAAGGGCCCGGCGCACAAGATCAAGACGGGCGAGGTCCTCGACCAGGTGAAGGGTCACTCCTACGTCTTCCGCGCGGGCGGCAAGGAGTTCTGGCTGCTCTACGGCACCGACGTGGACCCGAACACCGACCGCTTCACGACGACCCGCAGCCTCGTGTTCGTCAACGAGGCGGGCCTGGACTCCAAGGCGTGGCCGGTGTCGGAGTCGCAGCTCGCGCTCGACGCGCAAGTCGGCGTCGATCTCGGCGGCGTCCTCCTCACGCTCGTGCGCGCGTCCGACGGCACGCTGCGCATCCACGGCCGGTGATCGTCCTCGCGCTCGCCCTCTCGCTGGCGGGAACGGCCCAGGCCGCCCCGCCGTCGCCGTGGCTCGACTTCTCGCTGTCGTCGGGCGGCATCGCCTCGAGCTGCGCCGCGTCGAAGGCCGTCGTGGAAGCCAAGCTCGCCGCGGTGGCGCAGACGGCGAACCAGGCCTCCTTCGAGGCGACGGCGCGCGCGTTCTCGTCGGCGCTCGCCGAGTACGGCGACGCCCTCGCCTCCCCGACCTTCCTCGCCGAGGTCTCGACGGACGCCGGCGTCCGCGACGCGGGCCGCGCGTGCGACACCGACTCGTCGCGGTTCATGGTCGACGTCTACGGACGGGAAGACCTCTACAAGGCGCTCAAGGCCGTCCCCGCCGCCGGCCTCACGGGCGAGGACGCGAAGCTCCTGGCCGAAACGCTGCTCGACTTCAAGCGCAACGGACTCGAGCTGCCCAAGGACAAGCGCGAGGAAGCGCAGGCGCTGCGCAAGCACATCGTCGAGCTCTCGACCGAGTTCCGGCAGGCGCTCGCCGAGGAAAAGACGACCGTCCCCTTCACGGAGGCCCAGCTCGCCGGCGTGCCGGACGACTTCAAGGCGCGGCTGAAGAAGGACGGCGACCGCTACCTCGTCTCCCTCGACTATCCCGACTATTTCCCGTTCATGGAGAACGCCAAGGACCCCGGCGCGCGCCGCGAGCTCGAGACGAAGTTCTCCAATCGCGGCGGCGAGGCGAACGTGCGCCGCCTGGCGGAGACGCTGAAGCTGCGCCTGCAGGCCGCCAAGCTCCTCGGCTACCCCACCCACGCGCACTACGTGCTCGAGGACCGGATGGCGGAGCGTCCCGAGGCGGTGCAGGCGTTCCTCAAAAGCCTGCGGCCCAAGCTCGAAAAGAAAGCGAAGCCCGAGTTCGCCGCGCTCGTGAAGATGAAGGACGCCGACGAGGGCGCCGTCTCCGATCACGTCATGCGCGCGTGGGACTGGCGCTACTACCACAACCAGCTGCTCAAGGACCGCTATCAGATCGACGATCAGAAGATCAAAGAGTACTTCCCCCTCGATCTCGTCACCGACGGCATGCTCGGAGTCTACCAGGACCTGCTCGGCCTGAAGTTCACGGAGATCGTCCCGGCGGACGCCTGGCACCCGGACGTGAAGCTCTACCGAATCGACGACAAGGCCACCGGAAAGCTCGTCGGACACTTCTACATGGACCTGTTCCCCCGCGAGGGCAAGTACAAGCACGCCGCCGCGTTCTCGCTCATCGGCGGGAGCGAACTGCCCGACGGCTCCTATCAGCGCCCGGTCTCGGCGATGGTCGCCAACTTCGAGAAGCCGACGGCGGAGAAGCCGTCGCTCCTGCGGCACAGTGAGGTGGAGACGTACTTCCACGAGTTCGGCCACATCATGCACCAGAACCTCACGCTAGCCCGCCACCGGGACTTCTCCGGTTCCAAGGTCGCGCGCGACTTCGTCGAGGCGCCCTCGCAGATGCTCGAGAACTGGGTCTGGCGTCCGGACGTGCTCGCGCGGTTGTCCGGCCACTACCAGGACCGCTCGAAGAAGCTTCCCAAGGAACTGCTCGACCGCATGATCGACGCCAAGAACGTCGACTCCGGCATTTTCTACCTCCGGCAGGCGTTTTTCGCCTCGGCGGACCTCGCGTTCCACCTGGAACCGCCGGCCGACACGACGAAGGCCTGGAGCAAGCTGATGGAAGAAGTCATGCTCGTGCCCATGACGCCCGGCACGCATCCCGAAGCGAGCTTCGGGCACATCATGGGCGGCTACGACTCGGGCTACTACGGCTACCTGTGGTCGGAAGTCTACGCGCAGGACATGTTCTCGGTCTTCGAGAAAGCCGGACCGCTCGACCCCAAGACCGGCGCGCGCTACCGCAAGGAAATCCTCGAGGTCGGCTCGAGCCGCAAGGAAGGCGAAAGCCTCCGCGCCTTCCTGGGCCGCGAACCGTCGGATAAGCCGTTCCTCCAGAACATCGGGCTGACCCAATGAAGACGCTCCTCCTCGCGCTGCTGTTCGTTTCTCCCGCGTCCGCGCAGAATTCCGACGACTCCGATATAGCGGGCCGACCCGCCGCTGGACAGAAGGACCGGCTGCAAGCGGAGGGCTGGTTCCGGCGCGGGCTCGCGGTATTCCCGCTCAAGTCCTTGCCCTCCGCCGCGACGCTCGAAGCGAAGCCCGGACGCGCGAGCGGCACGCTTCTCTTGGCCGCGTTCGACGGCTCGCTCAAGCCGGGGCGGCTGGCGAAGGTCTCCCTTCTGGGTCCCGAGGACAAAGTCGTCTCGACCGACGAGACCGCCGACGACGGCTCGTTCGCGCTGGCGCTGCCCGCGGCCGTGAGCGGCCGCTTCCACGTGCGGGTCGCGCTCGACAACAAGCTTTGGACGTTCGACAACGACAAGGGCGACGGCTACGCCTTCGACGGACCCGCGTTCGATCTCCCCGCCCCGGCGGGCATCGCGCTCGGCGCCGTCGGCCCCGAACCCGGCTCCGAGAACGCCAAGGTCGCGTGGATCCACCTCACCTTCCTGGAGGCGCGCGACGCGATGCTCCGCCAGCGAGTGGGAACCGACTGGTGGACGAAGACGCTCTCCGTGAATTGGCCCGAGGACTCGGACTACTTCTCGAGCTGGGGCTTCAGCCTTCATTTGAGCCGCGCCGAGGCGTGGGACGTCGTGCTCCACGAGCTGGGCCACGCGGTGATGCACTTGTCGATGCGCGCGGCCTCCGCCGGCGGTTCGCACAAGATCGACGAGTGCTACAGCCCGGCGCTCGCCTGGTCGGAGGGCTGGGCCACCTTCTTCGCCGCTTCCGTCCGCCTCGACCCCGCCGATCCCGACGCCAAGTTCGAATACCTCGTGCCGCGCCGCGCGCCGATCCGCCTCGAACGCGTGCCCGAGGACGTCTGCCGCGGACAGGCCAACGAATGGCGGGTGGCGGCGGCGCTCTGGGATCTCTACGACTCCAACCCCGACGGCTCCGATACCGGCTCCCTGCCCTTTGCGCGCCTGTGGTCGGCGTGGGGCGGCAAGTCGATGGGCTCTTTGACTGATTATCTGGGGCTCTTGTCGCCCGCCCTCTCGCCCGCGGAACTCGCGGCGGCCCTTGGCGGGCTGAAGGAGAGCGGGATCGAACCGAAGGCGGGGACGTTCCGGCTGAATGCCGCGGTGCCTACGCTTTCGGCGCCGGAGTTTTGACAGGCAGCCGGACCCTGAACGTCGTTCCCTGCCCGACCTTGCTGGTCACGTCGATGTGGCCGCCGTGCGCCTCGACGATGCGGCGCGTGATCGCGAGACCGAGCCCCAAGCCGCCCACCTTCCGCGTCAGGTAGCTGGCGATCTGGTAGAAGCTGTCGAAGATCCGCTCGAATTCCCCTTCCGGGATGCCCTCGCCGGTGTCCGAGACGTCGACGTAGACGGAGCCCGCCTCCACGCGGCCGGCGATCGTGATCACGCCCTTGTCCTTATTGAACGTGATCGCGTTGTGGATGAGGTTCTCGAAGGCGCGCGCGATGAGATCGGGGTCGCCCGATACTTTCTCGAGAGCGTCGGGGAATTTGAAATCGACCTTCAGCCCGCGCTGGTCGATCATCGGCTTGAGCTTCTCGGCCGCCATGCGGCAGACCTCGTCTAGCGCGACCGGCGAACCCTTCTCGATCGTCGGACGGCTTTGGAGCTCGACGAACGCGAGCAGATCGTTCATCGTCCGCTCCATCTTCACGGCGCCGGCCTTCGATAGGCCGATGTAGCGGGCGAGCTTCTCGGGATCGGTGGTCGTGCCCGCCGCGTTCTCCATCAGCTCGACAGCGGTGAGCACCTCGCTCAGCGGCGTCCGGAGCTCGTGGCTGATGCGGGCCAAGAACGATTCCTTCAGCTCCTCCACCTTTTGAAGCTCCTTATACGCGGTCGCCAGCTCCTGGCGCATCGCGCGCTCGGTGTCGAGCTCGCGGCGCAGGCGGCGGGAGTCGAGCGCCCGGCGGGCGATCACGCGCAGGTGGTCGGTCTCGAACGGCTTGATGACGTAGTCGGAGGCGCCGTCTTTCAGAGTGGTAATCGCAGTCTTGAGGGTCGGGACCGCGGTCATCACGATGACTTCGGTCGTGGGAAAGCGGGCCTTCACCGCGCGGACGACGCCGGAGCCGTCGATCTTGCCCGGCATGAAGAGATCGGTGACGACGAGGTCGAACGGCGAGGAATCCAGCTTTTTGAGTCCGCCCTCACCGGAGGAGGCGACCTCCACTTGGTAGCCGTCCAAGCGGAACGCGGTGGCGCAGAGCTCCTGCAGGCTCTCGTCGTCGTCTACGACCAGTACGCGTTCGGCCATCGTCCGAAGCATAGCCGATGAGCCGTTTTTGCGCCAGTCCGCCTTCACCCGGCCGTCGCGGAAGCGTTCCCCCGGCCTTCGAACGCGGCGGGCTATGATGCGGGACATGGCCGATCTCCGGCGGATAGCCATGCTCATCGGGAAGCGGCGGAGCCGAGCCGGCGACGAGCGGCTGCGCCGCAGGCTCGCCGCCGCCGGGCTCTCGCCCGAGCGCATCGAGGCCGCCTTCCGCTACGCCCGATTCCTCGAGCTGCGGCCCGGAGCCGCCCCCCGCGCGAGACGCGGCCGGGCGTTCGCCACGGCGGGACTCGCGGCGTGGACGGCGGCGGTCGGCGCGGCGAGCGGGCTCCGGCTCTGGCTCGGCCCGGGCCCGAGTTCCGCGGAGGCGATGCCGGAGCAACTGCGCGTGCGCGACGCGATCGCCTCGTACCGGCCCTTGCCGCTCGAGCGCCCGAGGCTGCTCGACGGACTCCTCCCGCCCGCGCGCGAAGGGGACGCCTGCGCCGAGTTCCTGCGAGCCGCGCGGGAGGCCCGGCCGGTCTCCGACCGCCTGCTGACGGGCAAGCTCGACCCTGACGTGCCGGGGTTGGAAACGCTCGCCCGCGGCGCGGGCCTCGCGCGGTGCGACCTGCCGAGCGAACTCCGGACCGCCGAGAACGACGACTACTGGGCGCGGCTGAGACTCGAGGTCGCGGTCATCGGGCGCCTCTTGGACGCGCTGGTCCGGCGCGGCGAGAGGCGCCTCGACGCCGGACGCTTCGACCTCGCCCAGGCCGACGCGCTCGCCGGGCTGAGCGCGGGACGCCGCCTGCTCGACTCCTGGCTGCCCGACGGCCAGGCCGAGGGCCTTCGCGCCATCGAGAACTCGATCGAGCTCTACCGCCGCGCGCTCGCGGGCCGAGGCGTGCTCGATCCGGCGACGCGCGTGCGGCTCGGACGCGTGGCCGCCGAAAGCCGCGCCTACGCGGCCGATCCCCGGGAACTCGCCGCGCTCGCGGCGCTCGCCCGTTCGCCGGGCGCGCTCGACTCCCTCTCGCGCCGGCTCGAGGCGCCGTTCGCCCGTCCCTACGGCCTCGCGGCGTTGGAAGCCGCGGCCCTCTCGTGGAGCGCGGGCGAGATCCGCGCGGGACGGCCCGATCCGCGGCGCGCGCGGTGGCTTTTGATCGCGGCGCGGTGCAAAGACGGCCGGACTTCGGCCCTGGCCTGGGCGAGCCTGCGGCGCCTGTTCCGCGCGGCGGCCGCTTGCCGATCGATGCCGCCCGACCGCAGGACCCAGGCCTGTCCCGCTCTTACGGGTTGAGGCGGTCGCCCGCGGAGCGCAGCAGCAGGTCGAGCATCTCGCGGCGATCGCGCACGTCGACGGCCGCCGGGAGCGGCGCGTCCTCCGAATTCGGCCGGTTCCCGACGGTGACGCGCGCAAATCGCACGCGCTGGCGTTCGAGTTCCTCGACGCTCATCGTAAGGCCGTCGAGCGTGAGGTAGAGCGGCGCGGTCCAAAGCGCCCGCTCGAGTTCGCTCGCCGGGCGGCGCTCCGCCGCCAGCACGCGCAGGGCGGTCTCGCGCAGCCAGGCGACGATGGGCGCCCAACGCTCGAGATCGTCCAGACGCTCCGCCGCCGTGCCCGCGTCGAGCGCGAAGTAGCGCTGCGCGTCGAGAAAGACCCCGTCGAGGCCCGGGTCGTCGGCGACGTGCTGGACGTCCCGCCACCGGACGTAGGCGACGGGATCGCGCAGCCACTCGCCGAGCTGGGGCATGGTGCGCGAGAGCCGCCGAAGCGCGTCGAGCGCGAAGCCCTCCGCCGCGCGGCCGACTTTAGCGAGCGTCTCGTCGTAGCGCTCGTCGCGCAGGCACGAGCCTCGCGAGAGGTCGAGCCGCAGCGCCGCCGAGTCGGCGGCCGCGCGGACCTGAGGCTTCCCCGGCAATTCGACCGTCTCCCGCGAACACGCCACGCCCAACTGATGCAGCAGCAGCTCGGACGGGCTCCCGAGCCTCGCGGGCGCGACCCAGCCCCGCACGCCCTCCTGCTCGAAGCGCTGCCAGAACCCGGACGACAGGCGCCCGATGAGCCGCCCTCCCCGCTCCCAAAGGATGCCGGGGAAGGCCCGCAGGATCAGCGCTTCCATCACGGAGTCGAAAGCATGCGGACGTCCGGCGGCCGGCCACTGGGCGGCGACGATCGTGCGGGTCCCGGACTCGTCGATCTTGTCGACGCTCTCCCCGTCGACGCTCGCTCGAAAGCTCCGCCGGTCCGGACCCGCGCCGGAAAGCACGGTGACGGCCTTGGCGACCGGGATCGCGGCGGCGGCGCCGCGCGCGAGCTCCTGCAGCCTGGGCTCGGAGCCTTCCTCCGGCAGCGTCGCGAGCAGCCCCTCGAGCTCCTCCGCCGAATACGGCGCCCCGTCGAAGGCCAGCGTGAAGGCCGCGTCTGAGTCCTCGAAGTCGATCGCCTTGGCGCCGGCCGCGACCGCCGCGCGAAGCCAGGCGAGCGGGAAGTGGAGCGGCGATTCCAGGCGGTAGCGGGCGAGCAGCTCGAGCGCGCGCGCTCTGTCGACCTTGAACGTGCCCGAGCCGACGCGCTGGGGCTCGCTCACGGATTCGCGGGCACGACGTAGCGCTTGCGCGCCTTGGGCGTGCGGTCCGGGGTGGGCCCGCTGCAGCTGCCGCTGAGCATCATCGCGAGCGTGCCGACGACGAGGACGACCGAGAACGACGCGAGCCCCGCCGCGAGGTTCGAGACCCGGCGCGTGGACGTCTTGAAGATGGGAAGCGTCGGCTGCCTCGGCTCGACCGGGCGCTTGAAGCGCTCCGCCGCGTCCGGACCGGCCGGAGGCAGGATCGGCTCCAGGCCGGGTACCGACGGCTTCGGCGGAGGCGTCTGCCCGACGAGGCGCGTGCGGTCGTTCTCCCACGGAAGGCCGGTCGCGCTCTCCTTGGCCGCGAGTTCGCGAAGCCAAGGCTTGAGTTCC
>JACRDR010000308.1 GCA_016212845.1 Elusimicrobiota bacterium | reverse complement strand
GATCGAGACCGCGACCGTCGGGCTCGAGCGGTCGGTCGCGACCACGAACTGCAGGCCGTTGGGCAGTTTGAAGCTGCGGATCGGGAGGCGCATCGATCCGGTTTATACTACATCCGGACGGCGCCCCTCCTCCTTCCGAACGCGGCCGTCCTCGAGCGTGATGATCCGGTCGGCCTCGTAGCCGAAGGCGGTGTTGTGCGTCGTGAGGATCACCGCCAGGTTCTTCTCCTTGGCGAGACGCTTCAGGAGCTCCAAGACGGCCCGCCCCGCCTTCGAGTCCAGGTTTCCGGTCGGCTCGTCGGCGACCAAGACGCGCGGCTCCACCATGAGGGCGCGCGCGATCGCGACGCGCTGCATCTGCCCTCCCGAAAGCTCGGAAGGAAGGTGGCCGGAGCGGTCGCCGAGCCCGACCCAGGACAGCACCTCGCGGGTTCTCGCCGGCTCGCTCCGCCGGCCCAGGAACGTCAGGGGCAGCTCGACGTTCTCGGTGACGGTCAACGTGGGAAGCAGGAGAAATTGCTGGAACACGAAGCCCAGCACGCCGCGGCGGACCTCCACGAGTTCGTCCTCCGACATGCCGCCGACCGCCCGGCCGTTGATGGTCAACGAACCCTCGGTAGGCGCGTCCAGGCCGGAGAGGAGGTTGATGAGCGTCGTTTTGCCGGAACCCGAGGGCCCCAGGATCGAAACCAGCTCCCCCGGCCGGATCGCGATGTCGACGCCGTCGAGCGCCTTGACGGTCTCCGCCCCCCGGCGATAATGCCGCTTCAGTCCACGGCCTTCGATGATCGCGTTCATGACGAGGCCCCCTCGCGGATCGATTCGACCGGCCTCATGGACGAAGCCCTCCAGGCCGGGTACAGCCCGGCGAAGAATCCGAGCAGTACGGACGCGCCTACGGCGCCGCCGACGACCGACGGAGTGATGCGCACGATTGAGCCCGAGACGCCGAGATCAGCGAGGCCTCGGATCGCCGCTTCGACGAGTCCTGAGCCCACGACCGCCGCGGCGGAGCCGGCGACGGCGCCCGCGAAGCAGACGAAGAGCGTCTCGAGCCAGATCAGCTCGAAGATGTCGCCGCGGCGCGCGCCGAGAGCCTTCATGATGCCGATCTCGCCCGTCCTCTCGTATACGCTCATCAGCACCGCGTTCACCACGCCGAGCAGCGCGACCAGCACCGCGATGACCGCGACCGCGGCGATCATGGTTTGGGCCGTGCCGACCAGCCCCACGAGCGTGTTCTTCACCTGCTGGAGGCCGACGACCTGCACCTCGGGAAGCTTGAGCCAGCGATTCTCGAACTCGCGGAGCTTAAACGAGTCGAAGGCCTTGAGCTTGATGCCCAAGATCGTGAGCTGGTTCGGACGGTTGAACGCCTTCCTCGCGGCGTCGATCGGCATGAACACGGTTCCGTCGTCCTGCGTCCCGGTACGGTCGAGCACGCCGACGACCTTGAACTCGTGGCGCACCGAATCGGGCTTTCCGGCGGGCTGGATCGAGGCGTAGAACGCGTCGCCCACCTTTCTCTGCTCGTATTCGGCGGCCTCGAAGCCGAGGACGATCTCGTCCGTGGTGCCCGGGGCGAACCAGCGCCCGCCGGCGTAGCCGGGACCTTCGTTCATCTTGAGCCAGGGCTTCATGACGAGGAAGCTCGACGGCTCGACCCCGCTGATCACCGTGAAGGCCGCCTCCTGAGCGTCGTCGCGGATGCCGCTTCCCTCCTTTTGCGCCACGCCCACGAACACCGGCGTGATGCTGTCGACGTCGGAGTCCCGCTTCACCTTTTCGTAGGTGTCGGACGGCAGATAGAGGAGCCCGGTCCCGCCCTTGAGCATCATGGTCGCCGCTTCGTACGGGCAGCCCTTGGCCATGATCATCACCTGGAAGCCGAGCATGTCGATCGAACGGTCGATCGCGCCGCGGTAGCCCAGCATGAAGCCGGCGAGCGACACCGCGACCATCACGGCCAGTCCGACGCCGGCGACGGTGAGCGCGGTGCGAATCGCGCGGCGCCGCAGGTTCTTCACGGCCAAAGACGCGTAGCGGGAAAGCGTATAGGCGCTCATGGCATCCTCCTATTTGAATTCGACCGCGCTCGCCCAAAACTGGAATCCGTCTCCATAGGGCACGATCTGTCCTTCGACGCGCGCGCGCTTCCCGTTGCGGTTCTTCGGAGCGTGCATCGCGATCTCGGCGAGATCGACGCGCAGCTCCTGGCCTCCGTCGCTGAAAAAGAAGAAGCAGCCCATGGAGGTGCATTGCTTGGCGATCGAACCCTCGATCGACCAGGTCTTGTTCATGTTGGCCTTCGGGTGCGCGGCCAGCTCGGCGACGGAGGCCGCCGGAGCGCCCTTGAACTCGCCGTAGACGAGCTTCGGCCTCGTCGCGTGGTACAGCCACGCCGTCCCCGCGACGAGGACGACGGCGCACAACCCCAGAATCGTTTTCATGGCTTGCCTCCCTTGGCTTTCGCGGCTTTCGCGCGCTCGAAAAACGGCTCGAACCGGCGTCCGTACACGAAGAAGTCGAGCAGGATCAGGTTCTTGCGCAGCCCGCGCAGAGCCGCGCCGTGATCGGGCCCTTCGCCCAAGCGAAGGCGGCCGACTTTGTCCGCCGCCGCGCCGGGCTCCGCCGCGGCGTAGTAGTCGTGCTTGTAGAAATCCGCGAGCGTGAGCCCCTCGAACTGGGCGCGGAAGGCTTTGTCCCGCAGCGCCTTCGCCTCGGGGCTTTCGAGCCGCTGGAAGAAGAACCGCCGGATCCCGGCGGTCTTGGGGTCGGTCGACAAGAACACTTGGATGACGCCTCCCTTCCCGGGCACGTTCACGCCGTGGACCACGCCGATCTTTTCCTTCCCCTTGAAGACCGAGTAGACGGTGTACGGCGTCTCGAGCGTCTCGTAGATCGGGTCGAGATCCCCCCCCAAACGCTCCTTGAGCGCGGCGAACAAGTCCGCGCCGCCCTCGAGCCCGCGAATTTCCTTGAGCTCCTCCTTATAAGAGGAAAGCTCCGGATACAGGTACTTGAGGTCCTGGGCCGGGTTGGTCAACGTACAGCCGATGGCCCCCAAAGCCGGCGCCGGAAGCGCCGCCGCCAAGACGAACGCCGCGATTTTGATCATCGTTCTCCTCTCACCAATAACGGTAGTACTGCAGCGCGACGATCGTGTCGCGCTCCGCCGTGGCCGCTCTTCGCCGATCCACGAGGGCTTTCAGCCAGTGAAGACTCGATCCGGCCGGATCGTTCCGAAGATACCAGCTCAGCTCGAAACCGGCCGAGTCGTCGTAGCCGGCCCCCTCCTTCCAGAACCGGCGGTACTGCGTCGCCGCGCCCCAGCGCCGCGACGAGTGGAGATACTCGAGCTGTGCCAAGTGCGAGAGCACGTCCGCGTCGTCGCGTCCGCCGCCGAGCTCCGCCGTCGCGGTCAGCAGCCCCGTGGGCACGGCGAGCCGGCGGCGCGCGTCCGCGCCCGCCCGCCGTGTCGGCACGCGCATCCCCAGCTCGTCGAGACGCTCGCCCGAGACCGCGGACAGTCCGCCTTCCCAGCCGTGCTCGGAGGAGAAGGAGTTTCCGAGCGCGAGCCTGGCCGCGGCCAGACCGCTCTGCCCCCGCCATTCGGGCGTGTAGCCCGAACCCACGAGATAGTACGCGGAGTAGTCGAGGCGATCGTTCAGCTCGCCGTAGAGTCCCGCCTGCCAATCCCGCTCGAAGCCGAAGCTGCGCTCGTTGGAGAGCTGAAGCAGCGTGCCGTGAGTGTCCGTTTGGCCGTTTAAGCCGAAGGGGAGGTAGAAGCGTCCCGCGCGGACGTTCGCGCGGCCGACCGCCCCGGCCACGTGGTAGACGTCGGCGTACGCGTTATGGAGTTCGAGCTTCCAGCCTTCGCGGCGCATGCCCTCCATGTCGTTCGGCACCGCGATGAACCGGTCCCGGCGGACGAGGCGGACCTGCAGGTCGAGACTCGCCTTCGTGGCGGTCTCGGTGGAGAATTTCTTGAGCGCCTCGAAGCCGGCGGACTGGCGGCTGTACGGCCGCGCCCGCTCGCTCGCCGCGAACTCGGACATGAGCTCCCGGCGGAAGCCGAAGTTCTCCCGCCACGACCCCTCGGTCTCCGGCACGGACGCGGCGGGCCCTTCCGCGACCCCGGCGAACGGGTCCGGCTCGGCCGCGAAGGCCGAAAGACAGAACGACAGCAAGATCGAAAAGAGCATCGAGATTCCTCCCAGCGTGAATCGGCGGTACGGCGGCGGTTAGCCGAGGAGGACGGGCGGGGCGCGGCTGGAGGCGGAGTCGGACGGCGAACAGGGCGGCCCGCCAGAGTATGAGGCGGGGATGACGCGAGCGCGGCCTTCGGGAGAAATCGGAGCGGGCGCGGACGACAGCGCGGCGACGAGCGGCGGAGCCGGGGCCGCGACCGACACCGCGGCGACCGGAAGCGCGCGGCAGCAGGTCATCTCCTCGCAGGAGGGCGGAGGAGCCTTGGGGGCGCTCTCGTCGCAGCAGTCGTGGCTTTCGGCCTTGGGCGGGCAAAAAGCGGCCGCTCCCCGGCCCAAGAAGGCCAGGGCCAGGAAGGCGGACAAGAAGGCCCGGGTCGCGCGGCTCATGACGCTCTTATTGTACCACCTCCCCCTTGCAACGCAACAGCCCGCTCGAAACGTATAATGCGGCCGTGACCACCCTTCGCGAGAGCTACACCTTCGCCGACGTCCTGCTCGTGCCGCAGAAGTCTCCGATCACGTCCCGCAAGGACGTCGATACCACGGGACGGTTCTCGCGGAAGATCCGGCTGAAGCTGCCGATCGTCTCGGCCAACATGGACACGGTCACCGAGGCGGAGATGGCGATCTCCATGGCTCGCTCCGGCGGCCTGGGGATCATCCATCGATTCTTGACGATCGACGAGGAGTGCGCGGAGGTGGCGAAGGTGAAGCGCGCCGAGGGCATCGTCATCGAGAAGCCGTACACGCTCTCCCCCTCGGACACCGTCGGCGGCGCGCGCGCGCTCATGCGGCGCTGGGAAGTCGGCGGGCTCCTGGTCGTCGACGGCAAGCGCAAGCTCGTCGGCATCGTCACCACCCGCGATCTGAAGTTCCTCCCCAAGAGCGCCGACGCGAAGTCCGTCGCCGAGGTCATGACGACGAAGCTCGTGACCGCCAAGCCCGGCGCGGGCCTCGCGGAATTCGAGCGCATCCTCTCGCAGGCGAAGGTCGAGAAGCTGCCGCTCGTCAACGGGAACGGCGAGGTCGCCGGGCTGATCATCGCCAAGGACCTGATGAAGAAGAAGCTTCACCCGAACGCGTCCCTCGACAGGAAGGGCCGGCTCCTCGTCGGCGCGGCGATCGGGGTCGTCGGCGACTACCTCGACCGGGCGGCCGCGCTGCTCGAGGCGGGGGCCGACGTGCTCGTGCTCGACGTCGCGCACGGCCACGCCGATCACGTCATCGAGGCCGTGAAGACGATCAAGAAGCGCTGGCCCAAGGAAGAGCTCGTGGCGGGCAACGTCGCCACCTGGGAGGGCGCGCGCGATCTCGCGGCCGCCGGCGCCGACGGCGTGAAGGTGGGCGTCGGGCCCGGCGCGACGTGCTCGACGCGCATCGTCACCGGTTCCGGAGTGCCCCAACTCACCGCGGTGATGGACTGCGCCCGGATCACGAAGGAAAAAGACGTGCCGATCACCGCCGACGGAGGCATCCGCGACTCGGGCGACATCGTGAAGGCGCTCGCGGGCGGCTCCTCGTGCGTGATGGTCGGGAGTCTCTTGGCCGGCACCGACGAGAGCCCCGGCTGGACGGTCGTCCGCAAAGGCATGAAGTACAAGGCATATCGCGGCATGGCGT
>JACRDR010000307.1 GCA_016212845.1 Elusimicrobiota bacterium | reverse complement strand
GTGCGCGCTCAGAATTGGCTGTGGGCCAAGCGTGCGCTCGGCGTGGAGGGCACGGACGCCGACGCCTCGGCCGCGCTTCGGCTCGTGGAATTCTTGAGCGAGGGCGACGGCGCGGACGGCAAGGCTTGGCTCAAGGCGCTGGGCGACGCCCCGATGGACGCCGCGCGCCGCGCGAGGACCCGGCGGGCGCTTCCCGGGCTCGCGAGGGCATGGAAGCTCCCCGCGGAGGACGCGCTCTCCGGTCTCGTCCGCTCGGCGCTGGCGAAAGCGGCGCCGCTTCGCAAGGGCGCGCCCCGCGCGGAGCCGATGGCCTTCGCCGCGAAAGCCGCCGGTGAGCTTCCTCCGGTCCGGGCGGCGGGAGAACCTTCCGGCCCCGCGGCTTCTCCACTCGCGAGTTCCGAGGTCACGCCGATCGGCGTCCGGGCGCAGCCGCTCGCGTCCGCGTCCGTTCTCGAGAAGCTCGCGCAGCGCTCGGATTTGGCCGGGTCGGGCGGCGCTGAGGACTTGGCCGAGCTCCAGAAGGCGCTCAAGGACAACGCGTTCGCGCGCGGCGAGTCCGATCGCGGCGCGGCGGGCGCCGTGGAGTCGGGCGAGCTCCGCTGGGCGGGCCTCGACGCGCTGAAGAAGGCGCTGCTCGCGCCCTCCAATCCATCCGCCGCCCCGGAGTCCGAGTCCAAGCCGCCTTTGGCCGGCACGCCTCAGGAGAAGCGGATCGAGCAGCTCGTCGCCCGCGTAGAAGGGCTGCAGGGCGACGCGCAGTCCGCGCTCGGGACCCGCGACTCCGCGGCGCAGATGCTCTCCTCGGCCGACCTGGTGCGCGGCAGCGCGCTGCGCGAGCGAAGATCCGCGCGGGAGACGCAGCAGTTCCGCAAGAATTTCTCCCAGTGGGCGATGGTCATGGAGCTGAGCTACACCCTGAACCTCCTGACCTCGGCGGAGGCCGCCGCGCGCGGCATGCAGGCGCGCCTCGCGGCGAAGCTCTCCGACATCAAAGGAGCGCGAACGCGCAGCGAGCAGGCTCTGCGCGACGCCGAGGCGAAGAAGAACGGGGCCGACAAGTGGCGGCAGGACAGCCGCGAGTCGGTCGAGAAGGATCTCAAGAACATGGGCGACTTCGGGAAGCTCGCGGAGGTCGCCGACCGCTTCGTCACGAAGGTGCGCGGCTTCCGCGAGGGCGTCGGCGCCGCGGTCGACGCCATCGAGAACCGCGAGTCCGACCGCTGCCACTGGCTCGCGCCCGGGCAGAAGGAATGCAGCGCCAGCGCGGCCGCCGAGTACCGCCGGCGCCTCGAGCGCCTCCCGTTCCTGAACCAGCCCGGCCCGAACGACGGCTCCGACGTCACCAAGCTCTCCGAATCGGAGCTGGTGAAGCAGGACGACGAGGTGAAAAAGTACCTCGTCGACATCGGGGAAGGCGAATCGAAGCTTCCCGGCGTACCCGACGAGTTCTTGGCGCTCACCGTGCTTGCGGTGCCCGGCGTGCCGGCGTACACGGTCGTCAACGCCGACGCGGGCGCCGTCCTGCGGGTCCTCGCCGAGCGCAAGGACTTCTGGCGCGCGAAGCTCGACGAGATCCGCGAGAAGGCGTCCGCCGCGCGGGCGCTCGTGTCCTCCGGCGACGCGGGCTCCACCGTCGACGCGCTCGGAGTGCTGGTGCCGAAGTCGCTCGTCGTCCGGCGGAGCCGGGCGGTCTCCGACGAGAACGCGCATCGCGAACAGGCGCGGAACTTCGCCCGGTTGATGGACGACGAGAACCGGAAGCTGGGTTCCCCCTTCGCGATGCTGTCCGGCTTAAACCCGGACCAATTCCACGACGCCCTCCCCGGCTACGCCTCCGCGCTCGACGCGTACCAGCCTCCCGCGGGCGGCGACGACCTCGAGAACGTCGCGAAAAGCCTGGATAAGCTCCAGATCGCGCGCTATCTGCCGGTTCTCGCGGACCACGTGATCTCGTGGGCCGAGGCCGAGAAGACGCGCGAGGCGATCGACGAGGTCATGTCGTGGGTCCCCGAGGTCCCCGGCAAGCTGACCGAGACCGAACAGGGCCTGCAGGCCGTGCTCGACGACGTCTCGGCCGACGAAGCCTGGGTCCGCAGCGGGATGACGCTCGCGGAGGGTCCGGCGATCCTCGCCCGCAAGCGCGAACTCATCACGCGGCTCAAGTCGATGCTCGCGGGACTCCACGACTGCCTCTCTCGCCTCCTGATCCCCTACGCGCGGAAGCAAGCCGCGGGCGGCGCGCCGGGCACGGGGCCGGACGGGTACGAGAAGCTCTACAAGTCCCGCCTCGACTTGATCGAGAAGGCGCACGAGGCGCTCGATCGCACCGTGCCGTGGGCGATCGCGGGCTGGGGGGCCTCCGCGGGGGATTCCGCCGGCGCGCACGCCAACATCGCGAAGCAGCGCTCGAATTTCCAGACGTACCGCCAGCGCGTCGCCGACTTCAAGCTCGAGATCCAAAAGCGCACCGATCCGAACCTGACCGAAACGGAAGAGCTCTTCGGGGAGCAGGCGGCCTTCTCGCTCGTCGTCCGCGTGAAGCAGTATCGCGAGGAGCAGGCGCGCCGCGCGGCGCAGATGAACGCGAACGGAGCCGCGATCAACGAGATCGTCCGGAAGCTCCAAGCCGACACCGGCGGCCGCTACGGCCTCGGCCGCTGGGTGCTGCCCGTCGACCTCGTCGCCGGCAGCCCCGCCTCCAAGGCGACGCTCGACGCCCTCGGCCACTCGACGAAGATCCAAGACCTCGGCAACGCGCTCAAGCAGGCCGCCCGCGACGCGCAGGCCGCGGGCGGCGAGGGCATCGGCGGCGTCGCCGGCGGCGGCACTTCCGTGCCGACCGGCACGCAGCCCGACGTGACCTTGCCCGACAACCAGCGCATCGCGCTCACCGCGCTCGAAGGCCTCAAGCGCCTCCTCCCCTCCAGCGCGACCGGCGACGGCGGCTCCTACGCCGAGGGCGTCGCCCGCTACCTGTTCTGCGACGCGGTGATCGAGGGCTCGAACAAGAACCTGCTCGAGCGCATCCCCAAGTTCAACCAGTTTCTCGCGACGGGCGACGGCATCCTCGACCGCGTGTTCGCCGACCTCGACGCCGACGAGGCCTTCGTCTCGGCGGCCGGCGCGGACGGGAGCCCGGTGTACGCCCGCAAGCTCGCGCTCTTCGGCGACGTGCGCGTCGTGGCCGACGCCGGCTCCAAGCTCTTCGAGGAGAAGAAGGGCTGGGACGAGGAAGGCATCACCAACGTCGCGGGAGCGCTCGAGTACTACGACGGCACGACCGAGGTGTACGGCAACAGCCTGGAGCTCCTGAAGTCGGAGGAAGAGGCGGCGCTCGAGTACAAGGCGTCCATCGACAAGATGGCCGAGAGCTGGAGCAATCAGCGCAAGGAGGTCGCCGGCTGGCTGAAGCAGCTCAACGACGGCCACGAAAGCGCGATGGCCCGGATCGCGCAGAACCTCTCCGACCTGCAGGTGAAGACGCGCGCGGTGCTCGAGACCAACGGCAACTACCGCCGGCTCAAGCGCGACCTGGACGCGGCGCAGGCCGAGCTCGAGGGCAAGCTCCGCGACGTGGAGACGGCTAGATCCGCGCTGCTCAAGGCGCTCGACGGCGTGCGCACCGACGATCTCGACGCGAGGCTCGCGGCCCGCATCGACGAGCTCACGCTCGGCGGCCCCGCCTGGCTGTCCGCGTCCGCCCGCGGCCCGCAGATGCTCGTCATCAAGAAGGACGCGCAGAACGCCTCGCTCGCGGGCTTTCTCAATACCATCCTCAGCTCAGTGGGCGGCTCGGACACTTCCTCGCGGGACATCGCGGCCCTCCGCGGCCAGCTGATGAGCAACCCGAACGCGCTGGCGCAGCTCCTGCCCAACGCGCAGATGCTCTCTCTCGGCGACGATCCGAACGGCTTCTACCTGGTCTACCAGAGCAACTTCTCGGTGCCCGGCGGCCTGGAGACCGAGAGCTCGGTCACCCTCGGCAACGTCGGCCACATCGGCCTCGGCGACACGAACATCAGCGCGATCGGCTACCGGTTCGCCTCCCCTCCCAGCGCCGGCAACGCGCCGTTCGGCGACCAGGGCATCACGATCCAGGCGGAGTCGCTCGGCGGCGAGCACGCCGTGAACTACCTCGACGTCACGTTCCACCGCTTCCTGCAGGACCTGCCCACCGACCTCCAGCCGCAGTCGCAGGCCAACGAGGCGCGGATGATGATCTTCGACGACTTCGCGCTGATGGCCGCCGACAACAAGCTCTACTTGGGCGTGGCGGGCTTCGGCGACACCGCGCTGCACGACGCGGCGAACAAGCCCCGCTACGGCGGCGTCAACGTGAAGGGCTCCTACCAGTTCCAGGAGCTGATGTCGCTCACCGCCGAGCAGAGCTCGCTGTGGGCGTCGGACCCCCGGTCCTTCATGCAGAAGATCAACCTCGACTTCACGAAGTTCGACCCGACGCTCAACGAGGACTACATCATCTCGGCCAAGGGCGAGCAGAAGGAATACCACCGCACGAAGCTCGGCACGTCCTTCGACGTGGGCAAGGCGCTCAAGAGCCAAGACACCTTCCGCTTCGACACCTACTGGACGAAGGTCGACGGCACCGACGACATCGCCCAGCAGGCGCTCGGCGCGACCGTGCTCAAGGGCTTCTCTTTCGACTTCGACGGCACGCCCGCCAAGCTCTCCGTCAGCGGCACGCAGGAGATCGGACAGCAGTACAACACCACCGCCGGCCGCGTGAGCTTCGAGCTGCCGAATCAGGGCGTCGTCCTCTCGGCGCAGGGCAAGATCCTCGGCGACGCGAGCACCTACTTCCTCGAGGCGCGCAAGCGGACGGGCGAGAACACCGAGATCTTCGCCTCCTACGGCAGCCCGTACGTCGGCCTCAACCACCGGCTTACCGTCGGCACGCAGACCAGCTTCACGCTCGGCCAGCTGTGGCGCTCCGCTTTCGGCGGCGCGGCCGAGGACGCGCTCGGCGGCAAGCCGCTCGAGGGCTTCCGCGGCAAGATCGACGAGTTCTTCACGCGCGAGGCGCCCGAGGACACGCTGCTCGGGGAGCTGAAGCTGGCCTGGGCCTCCGACGTGGGCAAGCGGCTCATCGAGCTCGAGATCGGCGGCATCGCGCGCGAGCTCGCCGAGCTCGGCAAGGCCGGCGCCTTCATGGACAACACGCGCATGCGCGGCATGATCGGCTTCGTCTCGAGCCCCATCGGCACCGGCACCGCCGACCGCGCGGCCGGCGGCGGCTTCCAGATCGGCACGCAGACGGACATGAGCCTCTCGAAGACGAAGAAGGCGCTCATCGGACAAAAGACGTCGGCGCTCTTCGCCGCGGGTCTCAAGCTCCAGACCCGCCTGCTCGAGCTCACGAAGGACTGGCAGCAGGCGGTCTCCGACGTCGTGCAGGCGCAGTGGGAGCTCGCGCTCGCGGTGTGGGCGCACGACGCGGCGAGCGACCCGGTGCTCGAGGCCGAGACGCGCGCCCGCGCGGTCGAGGCGGGCGGCCGCCTGACCCAGGCCCGGCTGCGCTACAACATGCTGACGGGCCGCGCGCCCGACGCCGAGACGCTGCAGGCGGTCAACCCGGCGGACTTTGACCAGCTCCGCGTCGAGCTGGACGTAGAGGGACCCGCGCCAGCGGCGCTCGGCGTCCCACAGCGCCTCGCGGCGGACGACGCCGTTGCGGTAGTCGCGCAGGGCGCGGCCGAGCGTCTTCGCCTGCGACATCGTCTCCGGCACGAGCCACTTGATCTTCGCGTCGAGGCCCTGCGCCTGCAGGGCTTCGGACCGCGCGCGGGAGCGGTACTGGAGGTAGGCGGTCTTCATCTCGTCGAGGAGCGCGGCGTCCTCGAGCACGAGCGCCTTGTCCTGCAGCTTCGACGCGGGATCGTAGACCGGGATGCGGATGGTGACGCCGAGGCCGAGCACCTGGTTCGCCAGGAGATCCTGCAGCTGCGCGCCGACGGAGACCGTCAGGCGCTCGATCCACGGGATCCAGTCGAGCGGGTTGAAGCTCTCCTTCGGGAGCGGCATGATCCGGGGGTCGATCGAGCCCAGGAGCTTCGAGACGCGGTCGGACTGGTTGAGGAGGTCGCCGAGCTCGAACCGGCAGACGTTGCCGAC
>JACRDR010000319.1 GCA_016212845.1 Elusimicrobiota bacterium | reverse complement strand
TCGCCGCCTGGATCGCCTCGATGTCGCGCATCTTGCCGACGACGATGACGTCGGGGTCCTGCCGCAGGACGTTTTTCAGCGCCTTCGCGAAGGACTTCGTGTCGTAGCCGACCTCGCGCTGGACGATCGACGACTTCACGTCCTGGTGGAAGTACTCGATCGGGTCCTCGATCGTGATGATCCGGTACTGGCAGGTCTGGTTGAGATGGTTGAGGAAGCTGTTCATCGTCGTCGTCTTGCCCGCGCCGGTGACGCCGGTAAACAGGATCAAGCCGCGCGACTCCTGCGCCAGCTTGTTGAGAGACTCGACGGGCAGATGCAGCTCCTCGAAAGTCCGGACCTTCAGCGGGACGACGCGCAGCGTCAGGGCGACCGAGCCGCGCTGGCGGAAAACGTTGACGCGAAAGCGGGAGACCCCGGAAAGGCTGTAGGCGAAATCCAGCTCGTCGTCGGACTCGAAGGCCTTCGCCTGCTCGGGCGTCATCAGGGTGTACGCGACGCCGCGGACGTCCTCGGCGGTGAGCTTCTGCAGGTTGACGGCGGGGATGAGCTTGCCGTGGATGCGCAAGGCCGGGGAGGCCTCCGCTTTGAAGTGAATATCGGAGATATCCTTCTCGACCATCAGCTTCAACAGTGCGCCTACGTCGAGTGCCATTGGGCGTCTCCCCTCGCGCGGCTGCCGTTCGCGCGATTCCTTAATAGTGACAGAAATTTGTGAAAAAGGTATTGCGCTCCCGACGAGAAACCTACTCCCGGACGACGTCGATACCGCGTAGCGCGAGCCAGTCCAAGGCCAACGGGCTGACGATCGCGGTCCGCGGTATTGTAAGGTGTCTTTTTCCGGGAGTCAACGCCTTCCTAATCTCGGCTTCGGATAGGAATGGACGCCCCTGGGGGGTGGGGTCTGGTACGAATTTCCAGCGTTTTTTGGGTTCGGCGGGCTTGGCGGCGGGGGGTGGCGTGGACGAGGCGGCCCCAGGCTTGGCCTGGAGGACCGAAAGGATTACGTCTATCAAGTCGTTCTGAGTGAACGGCATAGTCCACCGTGGGAGGGGGTCCGGGGGAGGGACCCGGTGTGAGGGTCCCTCCCCCGTATAAGGACTTTTCCCTTTTGCCGTTACGCTTTGACTTTAATGGCGATCTGATCTAAGTACTTCTCGAGATCGTCGTGCGGCCGCGGAATGACGTGGACGCTCACCAGCTCGCCCACGCGCTGCGCGGCGGCGGAGGCCGCTTCCACGGCGGCGCGGACGGCGCCGACTTCGCCCCGGCAGAGGGTGGTCACGAGCCCGTTGCCGACCTTCTCATAGCCCACGAGCCGCACCTTGGCGGCCTTGGCCATCGCGTCGGACGCTTCGATCATGCCGACGAAACCTTTGGTCTCCACGAGACCGAGCGCTTCCCGGACTTCGCTCATGTTAAGCTCCTGGTGTTAGTGTGCGAATTCGTCGTCGTCTTCGTGCGGCTTGCTCGCCTTCTCGACTTCCAGGCCCGAGTTGCAGCTCGGGCACTTCTTGGCGGGAGAGTAGGTGCGGAGGCACTCGTCGTCCTCCGGCCACCACTCCTCGAAGTACATGTCCACCTTCTTGCGGCACTTGATGCAGAACCGTTCGAAGGCGGCGCCGCAGCAGGGACAGAACCGCTGCGGGGGCTCCGTTTGATGCGTCAGCGCGGAGCACGCCCCGCACTGAAGATCGATCTTCATCTTGATGCGTGTAGCCATCAGTACTTCCCCCCATCCTTCGCGGGCTTTTGGTCGGTGACGATCGCGATGCTGGCGGACGTTCCCAGACGCGTCGCTCCCGCGGAAATCATGGCCTGCGCCGTCGCGGTGTCGCGGATGCCGCCGGAGGCCTTCACGCCCATCAGCGGCCCCACGGTCTGCCGCATGAGCTTGATGTCGTCGACGGTGGCGCCGCCGCCGGAGAAACCGGTCGACGTCTTCACGAAGTCGGCGCCCGCCTGCTTGGACATGAGGCACGCGCGGACCTTCTCGTCGCCGGTGAGCAGCGCGGTCTCGAGGATGACCTTGAGCACGCGGCCGCGGGTCGCCTCGCGCACCGCGACGATGTCGGAAAGGACCATCCCGTCGTTGCCGGACTTGAGCGCGCCGATATTGATCACCATGTCGATCTCGTCGGCGCCGTTGGCGATGGCGTCTCTGGCCTCGATCGCCTTCACGGTCGGCGTCGTCGAGCCGAGCGGAAATCCGATCACGGTGCAGACCTTCACGCCGGAGCCCTTTAGCAGCTTGGCGGAGAGCGCGACGTAGCTCGGGTTCACGCAGACGGAGGCGAAGCAGTAGGCGCGCGCCTCCTCGCAGAGCTTGGCGACCTCTTCCTGCGTGGCGTTCGGCTTGAGCAGGGTGTGGTCGACGGTTTTCGCGATCTGCGAGCAGTTCTTCGTCGGGTGGCACATCGCGATGCGGTCGACGCCGAGCTCGGTAAGAGTCGTCTGGCTGTGGCCGTGGCTCGCGCAGTGCTTGCAGTTCTCGCCGTGCGTGTGCTCGTCGTCCTCGTCGTGGGAGGCGGCCTTGAGGGCCGGCGCGGCGGGCTTCGCGGCCTGTGGAGCGCGCCAAGAGTCCGTGAAAACCTTGCCGGCGGTGCCGGTGGTCACGGAGACCGCCTTCTTCGGGCCTCCGGACTTCGGCGAGTCGCAGCCGCAGTCGGATTTCAAGTAACCCTTGTCCGCCAGGACGCGCACGACGGCGTCCACGACGCGGCGCAGTTCGTCTTCACGCATGAGCGTCTCCCAATGTATCAGTTTCCCTTCCGACTTCAAGGCTACGCAAACTTTTTGTCCCGGCCCTTCATCGACACGCTGTCGACGATGCCGCAGATGATCGTGCGCACGGGCGCGGTCTTCGAATCCAAGACGGACCGCGCCGAGCCGCCTTCGTCCATCACGAGCACGATCGAGCCCGGGCCCGCGCCGACGGTGTCGATCGCCATCATCGCCTCGCCGATCGGCTTCTCCGTGACCGGATCGATCGCGCGCACGAGGAGCAGGCGCTTGCCGTCGAGCTCCTTCACCTTTTGAACCCCCCAAACGTTGCCGATCACCTCGCCGATGAACATTACTTCAGGACCTCCAGCCGGAACTCCATGTTGCGTCCCGGGAAGATCCACGCGAAGTACTTCTCGTAGAGGTCGAAAGACATGGCGGCGAACAGGCGGCCGGGCCACGTGAGCGGGCTCGAGCCGAACGACAGCGTCCGGGAGGCGAGGCGGTACAGCGGCCGCGCGCCGGAGTAGTACGGCTTAAAGGTGACGAGGCCGAAGTGGTACTTGTGCGTGATGTCGCCGTAGGACTCGTACGACGAGAAATGGGGCGTGACGATCTTCACGATCCCTCCCGCGCGGCCTACGCGGTGGGCCTCGCGGACGACGCGGTCGGGGTCGTCGAGATGCTCGATGACGTGCGAGAGCCGCACCTCCTCGAACCGGCCGTCGGGGAAGGGCCACGGCATCGCGTTGAGGTCGTGGAAGACGTCGGCGACCGAGCCCGGGTCGCGGTCGACGTTGACCGCGTCCTCGTCGCGGACGGGCCCGCAGCCGATGCTGACGGCCTTGAGCCGGCTCAGGTCGCGCGTGCCTTTTTCGCTCACCTTATTTTCCACGGAAGTCCCTCGCCTGATGCCCTTCGACGATGCCGACGATCGCCGCGTCGACCGGCGGCGCGTCGGGAAAGGCGACGGCGGCGTCGCGGGCGGAGACGAAGTACACCTTCTCGGAGGAGCCGGAGCCCACCGCGTCGACCGCCACGATCGGATCGCCCTTAGGCGACTCGTCTTCCCACGCCAGCGGCTGGATCAAGAGGAGCTTTTTCCCCTCGATCGTCTCCACCTGGCGGGAGCAGAAGACGCGGCCGACGACGCGGGCGAGCTTCATGCGGGAATGGAGTACTTCTTCTCGATGAGCTGGACCTTCGCCAGCCGTCTCTCGTGCCGTCCGCCCTCGAAGGGCGTCGACAGGAAGGTCTTCACGATCTCCTGCAGGATGAGCTCGCCGTGCGTCTTGCCGCCCAGGCAGAGCACGTTGGCGTCGTCGTGCTGAGCCGCGAGCTTCGCGCTGAAGAGGTCGTAGGCGCAGACCGCGCGCACGCCGGGCACCTTGTTGGCGACGAAGCAGACCGCGCCGCCGAAGCCGTCGAGCAAGAACCCCTTCTGGTGCTCGCCGCGCGTCACCGCCTCGGCGACGAGCTGCGCCACGTCGGGGTAGTCGACCGCCTCGGAGGAGTAGCAGCCGAAGTCCGTCACCTCGTGGCCGAGCGT
>JACRDR010000031.1 GCA_016212845.1 Elusimicrobiota bacterium | reverse complement strand
GAGGCGTGGCCAAGATTCTAGTCGTGGACGACGAAGCCTCGATTCGGGAGCTCATCAAGGAGATCCTGACGTCTCAGGGACACGTCGTCGACAGGGGCGTGGACGGCCGGGACGCCGTCCAGCTGACGCGCAAGAACCCGTACCAGCTCGTGATCCTCGACCGGAACATGCCGCACATGACCGGCATCGAGGCGCTGCAGCTGATCCGGATGGACGCGAAGCTCAAAGGGTTGAAGGTCCTGATGTTCACCTCGGCCAGCGTCATCCGGGAAGTCGACGAGGCGTTCCAGGCGGGGGCGGACGACTACCTGCTCAAGCCGGTGAACATCAAGTCCGTCGTCGAGAAAGTACAATCGATCCTCAAGTAATCGCGACGCAGTCGGGCCTTGACGATTCCGACTTCTAAGAGTTATTCTCACGCCCTCTAAGGAGACAGCGCCATGAAAAAAACCTCCACCGCCAAGAAGTCGGCCGCTCCCACCGCCCTCGCTCCCAAGCCGTCGAAGCCGGAGCCGAAGGTCGAAGGGATTTCCAAGCGCGATCTCCCGCCCATCCGAAAGAAGCTCCTCGAGATGCGCGAGCAGCTCCTCAAGGCCGTCAACGACAAGCAGCAGCGCGACATCGAGGTCGGCCAGGACGTCGGCGACGAGGCCGACCAGGCCACCAGCTCCCAGGAGAAGGAGATGCTGTTCGAGCTCTCCGACAACGAGCGCGTGATGCTCGACCAGATCGAAGGCTCTCTCCGGAAGATGGAGAAGGGCGCCTACGGCCTCTGCGAGTCCTGCCAGAAGCCGATCGCGAAGGCCCGCATCCAGGCGGTCCCGTTCGCCCGATACTGCATCCAGTGCCAGAGCTCGCAAGAGCGCGCTCCCGTCTGACGTGAAGGCGGTCCTTCTCGAGGCCTTCGGCGGGCCCGAGAACCTCGTCTACTCCGACCATCAGGACCCCAAACCCGGGCGCGGCCAGGCGCTCGTGCGCGTGCGCGCCTGCGCGCTGAACCACCTCGACCTCTTCGTCCGCGACGGCATCCCCTCGTATAAGATCGGCCTCCCGCACATCCTCGGCTGCGACATCGCGGGCGAGGTCTTGTCCTACGGTCCGGAATCGACGGGCCCCAAGGTCGGCACCCGCGTCGTGATCTGCCCCGGCGTCTCCTGCGGCGAGTGCGTCTGGTGCTTGAAGGGGGAGGACAGCCGCTGCAAGGACTACGGCATCATCGGAGCGCAGGGCGGACACGGCGGCTACGCCGAGATGGTCGTCGTCCCGGCGCAAAACCTGTTTCCCGTCCCTCCCGGCATCAACGACGAGCAGGCCGCGAGCTTTCCGCTCACGTTTTTGACCGCGTATCACATGCTGGTCACGCTCGCCGAGTTGAAGGCGGGGCAGGACGTGCTCGTGCTCGGCGCCGGCTCGGGCGTCGGCGTCGCGGGCATCCAGGTCGCCGCCGCCTGCGGCGCGCGCGTGATCGCGGCCTCGACCTCGGAGGAAAAGCTCGAGGCCGCGAAGGCGCTCGGCGCGCACGCGGTCATCCACAGCCCGCCCGACGATCTCTTGCGCCAGACGATCAAGCTGACCGGCGGCAAGGGAGCCGACGTCGTCTTCGAACACGTAGGCCCGGCGGTCTTCGACAAGGCCCTGCGGGCGCTCGCGCCCGGCGGCGCGCTGGTGACCTGCGGCTCCACCACGGGGCCGGTCGTCCAGCTCGACATGCGCTACGTCTTCAGCCGCGAGCTCCGCATCCTCGGCGCGAAGATGGGCAGCCTCGCCGAGTTCCACCAAGTCATGAAGCTGGTCGCGGCCGGCAAGCTCAAGCCGGTCGTCGACGCGACCTTCCCGCTCGAGGAAGCGAGGCGCGCCCACGAATACCTCGCCTCGCGCAAGCAGTTCGGCAAAGTCGTCCTGAAGATCTGACCGACCACAAGACCGACGTCACCCGCCTGCGCCCGCTCCTGTGGGGGCTCGCCGCCTGGGCGTGCTTCCTCCCGTTCGTCCACCTAGGCCATCCGCTCTGGGAGGTCGACGACGCGCGCTTCGCGGAAGTGCCGCGCGAGATGGTCGAACTCGGCGACTGGATCACGCCGCGTCTCGACTACATGGACTACGTCGAGAAGCCGCCGCTGCCCTACTGGGTCGCCGCCTCGCTCTACTCGGCGTTCGGCGTCTCCGAAACGACCTTCCACCTTTCGCTCGCGTTCTGGGCGCTCGTCGCGCTCGCGGGCACCGCCTGGCTGGGAAAGTGGCTCTTCGATCTGGAGACCGGGCTCGCGGGCGCGGCGATGCTCGGCACGTGCCTCGAATTCCAGAGCCTCAGCCACATGGCCACGCCGGACCTGCCGCTGACGGCGATGCTGATCTGGACGACCGCCTTCTGGCTGAGGGCGATGAAGCGGCCCGAGGACTCGATGTGGGCCGGCACCCTCGCGGGCGCGTGCATGGGCCTGGCGATGCTGTCGAAAGGACTCGTCGCGATCGTCTTCCCCGTCGGCTGGGCGTGCGCTTGCGCGGTCCTCCTGCCGGAGCTCCGGCCCGGGTTTCTGCGCTCGCTCAAAAGCGGCTTGATCCCCGCGTTTCTGATCGTCGCGGTCCCGTGGTTCTGGGTGATGGAGAAGCGCCATCCGGGATTTTGGCGGTTCTTCTTCGGCGAGCAGCACTTCCAGCGCTTCCTCGCCGGCGCCTCGAAGTACCGCCGCTACGGCCCGCCGTGGTACTTCATCCCGGTCCTGCTCGTCGGCCTGATCCCGTGGACGCCGGTGGCCGGCGCGTCGCTGTGGACGGTCGCGACCCGGTGGAAGACGACCGAGCTGGGAGTGAAGGCGCTCGCGCTCTGGTCGCTCGGCGTGTTCGGGTTCTTCACCGTGTCGAGCTCGAAGCTGCCGACCTACATCTTCCCGCTGTTCCCGCAGCTGACTCTCGCGGCCGCGGCGTTCCTGCTGCCGCGCGGTCACGACCGCGCCGAGCGGCGCGTGCACGGGCTCGCGCTCGGCCTCGGGCTCCTCCTCATCTTGGCCGTCCCGGTGGTGCCGATCGCGCTCGGACGGCTCGAGGGCGCGCCGCTGCCCGGCGACGTGCCGTGGTACGGCGGCGCCGCGATCGGAGTCCTCGCGCTCTCGACCCTCGCGCTCTGCCTCCACGACCCCGTGTGGCGGCTCGCGGGCGCGGCGGGGGGAGCGGGGCTCGGCGCGATCCTCGCGTTGGCGAGCGTCCGCTCGGCCGAAGCCTGGGTGAGCGCGCGGCCGCTGGCGATGGCGGTCGCCGCCGAGATGAAGCCCGGCGACCGGCTCATCAGCTACGGCGTCTATCTGCACGGGCTCGGCTTCTACACGCGCTCGCCCGTCGACCCGGTGAACTGGATGGGCGAGCTGCACTACGGGCATCGCAACCCGGCGAACGCCAAGCGCTTCGGCAACGACAACGACATCCGCGCCCTGCCGCACCCGGAGCACACGACCTTCGTGGCCCTGCGAAAGAAGGAGGCGGCCTACCTGACGTCGCTGAACGATCCGGCGAACATCGGAGGGATGCGGACCTTCGGGGCGTGGGCGTTGGCGAAGTTTACGGCTGGGAAGCGGGTCCCGAAAAAGACACCGTCGTCCGGCGACGGTCGCGCGCCCGCGCGGTGATCGAGTAGCGCGTCTCGTTCGCCGCGATCAAAAACTTCTCCGGATCGAAGATCTGGCCCATGGCGGCCTTAAATTGCGCCACGTCGCCGCTGGCCACCGCGAGCTCGGATAGGCTGTTCGTGTACGAGCCGTGCGCGGCCTTGTAGCTTTCCTGCACCTCGGCCAGGACCAACAACCCCTGCTGGGCCTTCGCCACCGCGTCGAGATCGGCGTTCGTCGGCCGCAAGCCGTTCGCCCAGAAGCTGACGACGAGCAGGCCCACCAAGGTGACGAACGAGGCCAGCGCCGTGGTGACGGCCTCTCCGCGCGTCTTCGGGCGGGCCTCGACGACCCGGGTGCCGGCGATGATGTCGTGCCAGGTGCGCGAGTCGCGGTCGATGAAGGACCAAAGGAAGCCCGCGTTCATCGGCGTGCTGAGGAGCATGGCGAAGGCGCGCAGGATCGCGCGTCCCACCGAAGGACGGTCTCCGTCGGGCCCATCCAGGCGCAAGCCCATGAGCGCCTTGCCGATGGTCGCGCCCATCGCGTTGCCGAGCGCGTGATAGAGGACGTAGAGCCCGACCCAAGCGCCGACGAGCTTCATCCGGCCGGCCTCGGGGACGCGCCCGGTGAGATCGATCAGGTAGATCGCGCTCGCGTGATAACCCACGCCGAACGGGACGGTATCGAGGAGATACGCGAGGAACCGGTCGGTGATCTTCGCCGGAGCCGCCGCGATAGGCTGCTGCTCGTCCATGTCCCGGAAGTATAGGGGATGAAGAAAAAGCCCGCTAGTGTGAGCTTTTTGAGAACCGCGTCCTTTACATAAGGAGCATGAAGACCCTGCTCGCCGCCGTCCTCCTCGCCTCGCCCGCCTTCGCCTCCGTAGGGACCACCCTTTCCGACGCCGCCCTGGAGCAGACGACGCACCGGGTGGTCTACGACCCGGCCTACGTGCGGCTCGCCTATCCCGGCGGCGACGTCGCGCCGGACAAGGGCGCGTGCACGGATGTCGTGATCCGGGCGTTCCGGAAAGCGGGCGTGGACCTGCAGGTCGCGGTGCACGAGGACGTGCTGGCGCGGCCGCGGCGCTACACGCGCGTGGAAAAGCCGGACACGAACATCGACCACCGCCGCGTGCCGAACCTCATGACCTACTTCGCGAAGCACTCGACGATGGAGCCGATCACCGACAAGCCCTCCGACTACGCCCCCGGCGACGTCGTGGCGTGGGACCTGGGCGGAGGGCTCAACCACATCGGCCTGGTCGTCGACCGAGCGGCGGGAGGCCGTCCGATGATCGTCCACAACATCGGCGCCGGCCCCCAGCTCGAAGACGCGCTTTTTTCGTGGCGCATCATCGGCCACTACCGCTACGACCGGTAGCTAAAGCTTCTTGAGCTTGAGCGCGATCCAGGCGTAGTAGGCGCCGACGACGGCGAGCGCGCCGAGCAGGATCCAGTACGGCATCTGGCTCGCGGGGAAGTGCTTCACCAGCTGCGTGAAGCCCCAGATGCCGCCGGTGGCGAGCAAAGTCGACACCGTGCGGATCGTGCCCATCACCTTGCCCTTCTTTTCCGGCGGCAGGTTCGCTTGGATCAACGACAGCAGGCGGAGCTGGCCCATGATGTTCGTGAAGCCGAACGGGATCATGGCTGCTGCTGCCATCGTCGGGTTGGTCCAAATAAACGGCACGAAGCCGAGGAGGCCGACCGCGGACCACAGCGTCCACTTCGCGGTCGCCTTGAGCTCCGCGCTCGGGTCGAGTTCCTTTGGCGCCTGCGGCGCCTCGGGCCGTCCGAGCTTGCCCTTGATCCACGCCCACACCTTGTCGAGCAGGCCGGTCAGCACGAGAGCCGACATCAGGCTGCCCAGGCTGTAGAGGCCGACGATCTTGCCCGCGAGGCCCGCGGCGGCGGCCTGCGCGACTTGATCGGCGCCGGGGAAGATGAAGTTGCCGTAGGCGATCGCGAGGATGCCGTAGAGCATCATGTTCAGCAGCACGAACACCGGGTACGCCATGCTCGCGACTTTCAGCACCCGCGGGTCCTTCGGCGCCGGGTTCTCGGCGGGGGCGTCGAGCGTGAGCGCGGCCGGCTTGCTCTCGGGGATCTTCACGAGGAAGAACACCATCGCGGCGGCGGCCGCCGCGGTGATCGGGTGGAACCACATCGTGCCGACCGAGCCGAACTGGCCGAGCAGCGTGCCGATCATCAGCGGCACCGCGATGCCGGCGATCTCGAGGATGAACTGGGAGACCGAGTTGTAGCGCTGGAGCTTTTCCGGGTCGCCGTCGGTGAGCGCGATCGGAATCGTCTGCTCCACCGTGCGGCCGGAAGTGGCCGACAACGTCCGGATCGCCGAGAGGCCGATCAGCATCGCGACCGAGCCGCCGGGGCCGCACCAAAGCAGGATGCCGGCGGCAAGCGCGGCCGAGAGCGCCGTCGTGCCGACGTACGTCCACTTCTGGCCGATGCGGTCGCCGAGCCAGCCGCCGGCGAAGCCCGCCGCGAGGCTCGTGAACATCGAGACGGTGGTCAGCATGGCGAACGCGTCCATGCCGTAGCCGGCCTGCACCCACTTGCTCCACGCAGCCGCCCACGCCTCGACGCCGACCTGCTCGACGAGCAGCGCGGCGATGAAGATGCTGGACGCGACGTTGAGGCCGAGGAACCCGCCGCGCTTCGGGCCTTCCGGCTTTTGCGGCGGTGCCGGCGGGCCGAAGGAGCGCTGCGGAGTGACTTCCGGCGTGGACCAGCCGAGCGGAGTGCTGGCGCGTTCGGAGGAGCCGACGGCCTGCGCGCGGACTTCGCCGGGGTCTCGGACGGAGAAGAGGTTCTTGAGCGAGCGGATCTCGGAGGCGATCGGCGTTTCGCGGCCGAGGACGCGGACTTCCTTCGTGCCGTCGAGGGCGGGGGCGGCGAGGGCTTGCTTGGCGGAGACGGAAGCGGCCGGTTCGGCGGCGGCGGCG
>JACRDR010000030.1 GCA_016212845.1 Elusimicrobiota bacterium | reverse complement strand
GTCTTCGCGAGGCCGCGGTCCTCGAGATAGTGGTTGAACCGGGCCTGATAGATCGCCATGATGGGCGAGAGGCCCATCGAGACGGTCGGGAACTCCCAGAAGTCCGGCATCAGCCACGGGTGCGGGTACGAGGAGAGGCCCCCCTCGGGCTTCAGCTCGCGGCGGAAGTTCTCGAGGTGCTTCTGCGTCAGCCGGCCTTCCAGGTAGGCCCGGGCGTAGATGCCGGGCGAGGCGTGGCCCTGGATGTAGAGGATGTCCCCTTCCTGGTCGTCGGTCCGGGCGCGCCAGAAGTGGTTGAAGCCCGTCTCGTAGAGCGTGGCCGCGGACGCGAACGTCGAGATGTGGCCGCCGATGCCCTCGGAGACGCGGTTGGCGCGCACGACCATCGCCATCGCGTTCCAACGGACGATGCTGCGGATCCGCCGTTCCATCTGCGGGTCGCCGGGATACTCGGATTGGCGCTCCGCCGGGATGGTGTTGACGTACGGGGTCGACGCCGTGAACGTGCTCATCTCGGAAGCCCGGGATTCTACAAAAGTATGGGCCCGCTTGCCGATTCCGGGGCTCGTTCACCGTTTCGTCACTTAAATCGGACCGCCGCGCGGGAACGGCGGGCGGGCGCCCCCCCTATAATAAAAACGACGGCGGCCCCATGCTCGATCCCGCGACGCTCGAAACCCTCTCCGGCCTCCTTCTGCTTTCGGGCTCCGGGGTCCTAGGACTCGCCGCCTTCGGCGCGATCCGGGCCGAAGGCGCCCAGGCGCGCGTGCGCTTCGCCTACGCCGCGGCCCCGGGCCTTTGGTCGGTCGGCCTAGCGATCGTACTCCACGCTTTGGCATAATAGCTTCCGGTGATCATCGGCCTCGGCGGGGGCAGCGGCTCCGGCAAATCCTGGCTCGCGTCCTACCTCAAGCGAAACCTCGGCGCCCGCGCCGCCGTCGTCTGTCTCGACTGGTACTACAAGGACAACGGCGGCCTCCACCCGGAGAAAGCCGCGAAGCTGAACTTCGACCACCCGAACGCGATCGAGACCTCCCTCTTGGTGCGGCACTTAAAGAAGCTCGCCCGGGGACAGGCGATCGAGGCGCCGCTCTACGACTACGCGACGCACTCCCGGCTGAAACAAACCCAGCGCGTGGAGCCCGCGCCGGTCATCATCGTCGAAGGGCTCTTCGTCCTAAACGACGGTCCGCTGCGCGACCTGCTCGACGTGGGGGTCTACATCGACGTGCCCGACGATCTCCGGCTGCTGCGGCGCGTCAAGCGCGACGTGAAGGAGCGCCGAGTCGACCTCGACGAGACCCTCGCGCTCTACGAGCGCTGCGTCCGCCCCATGCATCTGCGCTTCATCGAGCCCGGCGCCCGGAAGGCGAAGTGGGTGTGGCGCCAGTTGGCGGACCGCGCGTTCCCCGCGAAGCTCCTCAAGCACGTCGAGCGAGGCGCCCGCGCCTCGAACGGCAACGGCCGTCACTAGAGCGTAACTGGCCCCGGCGCACCCGCTCGCGCTATAATCGCGCCATGCTGAAGTTCTTTCGGATGCTGGCGCAGGCGCTCGCCGCCGCGGACTCGCCCAAGCAGCTCTCGGCCGGCTTCGCGCTCGGCGCGGCGGCCGGGCTCGTGCCGAAGTCGAGCCTATTCACCCATCTTCTCCTCGTCGTGCTCGCGGCTTCGGAGGCGAACTACGCGAGCGGCTTCGTCGCCTTGGGCCTGTTCTCGCTCTTGGGCCTGGCGCTCGATCCCGTGTTTCACCCGATCGGAGCGTCGCTGCTCCACGCGGGCGCCCTGCGCGGCCTCTGGACCTTCCTCTACAACCTGCCCATCGTGCCGTGGACCCAGTTCAACAACACCGTCGTGCTCGGCGCGTTCGTCGCCGGCCTCGCCCTGATCTTCCCCCTCTATAAAGGGATGATCCCGGCGTTCGAGAAGTACTCCGAGACGATCGGCGCGCGGCTGCGCAAGTTCAAGATCGTTCAGCTCCTGCTCGGGGCGGACCTCGCCTCGAGGGTGAAGGGCCTCGGATGATCCGCAAATCCTACGTCGTCCCGCGCCTCGCCGTCCTCGGCCTCGTCTGGCTCTTCTTCGCGTTCGCGCTCGACCCGCTGCTGAAATGGAGCCTCGAGAACGCCGGCTCCGCCGCGCTGGGCGCCAAGGTCTCGGTCGGGTCCGTCGACACCGACGTCTTCCCGCCCAAGCTATCGCTGCGCGGCTTCGCCGCCGCCGACCCGGGGGAGCCGATGCGCAACCTCCTCGAGTTCGCCGAGGCGAAATTCGCGCTCTCCGGCCGCCCTCTCCTCGAGCGCAAGGTCGTCATCGAGACCTCGGGGCTCTCCGGCCTCCAATGGGGCACCGCGCGCAAGACGTCCGGCGCGCTGCCCAAGGCGCCGCCGTCGAAGCTCGCCGGCAAGCTCCGCGAGTGGGCCGGCAAGTCGAAGGACGTTTCCTTCGACGCGGTGACGAAGGTGAAGGCCGACGCGAAGGAGCGGATCTCGGTGAAGCCCGAGGACCTCCAGTCCGCGAAACTCGCGGCCGAGCTCGAGGGCAAGTGGCCGAAGGTGACGGACGGCTGGAAGAAGAAGGCCGCCGCCTTCAAGGGCCCGGAGCGTCTCAAGGAGCTCGAGCAGCTCGCGAAGGACGCGCAAGCCGGCGACCCGCTCTCGCGCGCCGCGAAGGCCGCGCAGGCGCTCAAGAAGATCGACGAGTTCAAGAAGGAGGCGGAGCAAGCCAAGCGCGACCTCGAGGCGGAAGCCGCCAAGGCCCGCGCCGATCTCGAGGCGGTGAAGAAGGCGAAGGCCGGCGACCTCGACGCGCTGCGCGCGCGCCTGCAGCTGCCGAGCCTCGACCCCGAGCGCCTCTCCGCGTACCTGCTCGGCCCCGAGACCGCGGCGCGCCTTACCAAGGTCCTGCGTTTGGTCGAGACCGCGAGAAGCAAGATGCCGCCCAAGGGCGCGCCCCGCGAGCCCGCGCCCGGCCGCGGCGTCACCGTTGAGTTCCCGAAGGAGCATAGCTGGCCCTCGTTCTGGCTCAAGCGCGTGGAGCTCGCGGGCTCCGCCGAGCTCGGCGGGCCGCTCCAGTTCTCGGGCTCCGCGGCGGATTTCTCGTCGGACCCGCCGCTCACCGGCAAGCCCGCGACCGTCGCGCTATCGGGCGCCGAGGGCGGCCGCAAAGCGAAGTTCACCGCGCTTCTCGATCACACGAAGGAAATCCCGCGCGACGAGCTCGGCTTCGAATACGCGGGGCTGCCGATGCCCGCGCTCACGGCGGGCGACCCGTCGTCCTTGGCGGTCACGGTGAGCCCCGCGCCCGCCGCCGTAGCCGGCACGATCACGCTCTCGGGCCCGTCCCTCATGGGGACGATCCGCTACCGGCAGTCGGGCGTGACGCTGACCCCCGCGTCCGCGCAGGGCGGCGCGGCCGCCAAACTCGCGGCCTCCGCGTTCTCCGGCATCAAGGACCTCGACGTCGAGGTCGCGCTCGGCGGCACCGTCGAGGAGCCGAAGTTCGCCGTGAAGTCGAACCTCGGCTCGGCGCTCGCCCAAGGACTCAAGGCCGCGGTGGGCAAGGAGGCGCAGGCGCGCCTCGCCGACGCGCAAGCGCAGGTCGACAACCTCGTCGATGGCAAGGTGAAGGGACTGCAGGGGCAGCTCGACGGCGCGCTCGGCGGCTCGATCGACTCGCTCGGGCTGGGGAAGCTGGGCGAGCTGCAGGAGCAGCTCAAGAAGAAGGCCGGAGTCCTCGGGCTCCCGAAGCTATTCGGGAATTAGGCTCAGGACCGACTTTCCCTTCATCGTCTCGGTCAGGGACTTCGCCACGGGAAGCTTCGGCAGTTCCGCGCGGCCCTTGAGCAGCGCCTCGGTCGGGAACTCGCCGTAGGAGACCGCCACCATCCCCGCCTTCGTCACCAGCACGACGCCCGTCTCGGACGAGCCCGCGTCGGTGACGAGCACGAGATCGTAGTCCTTCGTCCCCGCAAATCGCCGGATCGCCTGCGCCCCGCTCCCGTGATGCGCCTCGGGCGGCGGTCGATACGCTTCGCAGAGCCATCCCCTCGCAGT
>JACRDR010000309.1 GCA_016212845.1 Elusimicrobiota bacterium | reverse complement strand
CGGTGAGCCTCTCGGGCGTGGTGCTCTCGGAGGTCCCGTTCCTGTTCTTGAGCCTGGCGGCGCTGCTCGCCGCCGAGCGCGTCTGGGACGAGAGGGATTGGAAGCCGTGGGCGGCGCTCGGCTTTATGGCGGGCTTTCTCGCGCACGTGCGGTTGAGCGGCGCGGCGATGACGGTCGCGCTCGTCGGCTGTCTCGCTTTTGAGCGGCGCTGGAGGCAAGCCGCGATCGCCGGAGGTTTCAGCGCGCTCGTGTTCGTCCCCCATCTCGTCCGAGTGAAGCTCGCGCTCGGGACCGGGGAGACGCGGATCGTCGAGATGCTCGAGCCCTACGGCTCCAACCCCGTCGGCGGGCTGCTGTCGGCGGCGGCGGCTGGAGTGCCGTACTACGTGAGCGAGCTCTTCGGGCGCGAGCTGTTCCGCGCGCCCGGTCTCGCCGGAGGACTGCTCGCTTTCGCCGCGGCGCTCGCCGCGCTCTACGGAGCTTGGCGGCGCGGCTTCGCCGGCGCGCGGAAGCTCGCCCCGGCGTTCTTCGCGGTCTACGCCGCCGTGCATCTGGCGTGGCCGTACCGGTCGGGGCGCTACGCCTACCCGGTGCTGCCGCTCGCCTCGCTCTTCGTGTTCGCGGGCCTCGAGCGTCGCGGCCTAACGATCGCCGCGCTCCTGATCAGTCTCTGCCTGAGCGCGGTTCCGGTCGGACGCGTGCTTCAAGCCTCGCGGCATCGCAGTTCGCCGATGGCTCTCGGCCCGGACCGCACGAGCGCGTGGATTCGCGAGCACACGCCGCCGGAGGCGGTCTTCGCCGCGAACTACGACGGGCGGCTATGGCTCCTGACTTCGCGCCGCTGCCTTCATCTGCCGACGGCCGGAGGCGCGGAGCAGCTCGGCGAGTGGCTCCGAGCCAATCGCGTGGACTTCGTCCTGGCGGAAGACCTGTCCGGCTACATGCGACGGACCTCGGCGGGGGAGTCCCGCCGGCCGCTCGAGACCTCGGAGCTGGAATCGCGCCTGGGCGTCGACGCCCGTGCGTTCGCCGACCCCGCCGAAGGCACGGCCGTTTACCGCGTTCGTTAGCGCCAGCCCGTCCTGAAAGGCGACGACCGGCATCGCGGCCTCGGTCAATTCCTCGACGGACACCTCTCGCGGGGGCAGGACGAAGCGCGCGGGCTTGGGTCGAGGCTTCGCCTTGCGGGTCTTGCGTTTCGGGGCCTTCCTGGACGAAAGCACCAGGTCGTGGTCGGGCGGGGAGTCGGCGCCGCCGCGGAGATCGGCGGAAGCCGGGAACGCCAATAGAAGCGCCAGGAGCAGGCCACCCACGAAAATAGTATGGCAGGGACGGGTAAAAGCGGGGTAAGGGACGGTTAAGCGCCGAGAAAACGCCGGACGACGCGGGATCGACGAGCACGAGCCCCTCGGGCAAGCGGAGCGCCCAGCCGTTGAAGTCCATGCCCTTCTCCTGGCTGAACCAGCGCCAGCGCCAAATGTCCGGCGCCCAGGCCTCGAGCTTCATTTCTTGACGACGGAGAACTTCGGGAGGGGGAAGACGAGGCGGCCGCCCGACTTCAGATACTCCGTCTCTCGCTTCACGATGCCGGCGCGGAAGTGCCACGGCAGAACCATGAAGTAGGCGGGCTTTTTGGCGCGCGCCTGGGCTTCGGAGAGGATCGGGATGCGGGTGCCCGGCGTGAACGCGCCGAACTTGTCTTCGTTGACCTCGGCGATGAAGGGCATCTGCTTCGCGGTGATGCCGCAGTACTGCAGGATCACGTTGCCCTTGGTCGAGGCGCCGTAGCCGAAGACGGTTTCCCTGTTCCTGGCGGCCTTGGCGAAGAAATCGCGCAGGAACTTGCGGTGTTCGACCACGCGCTTTTTAAACGCGGCGTAGGGCGCGAGCGTGTGGAGCCCCGCCTTCCGCTCGGCGGCGAGGAGCTTCTTGACCAGCGGGCTCTCGGGGCCGAAGCCGGGCTTGGCGAGGCCGATGGAAAAGCTGCCGCCGTTGACGTCGTTGAGCTCGAGCTCGACGATCTTGAGCCCCGCGGCGTGCGCCATCCAGGCGATCTGGTGGACGGAGTAGTACTCGAGGTGCTCGTGGCAGATCGTGTCGTAGGCGGTGGCATTGAGCATGAACGGGAGGTAGCTCTGCTCGAGCACCCACAGCCCGTCGTCGGCGAGGATCGAAGCGACCTGCCGGACGAAGTCCAGCGGCTCGTCGAGGTCGTAGAACATCGCGATCGAGGTCACGACCTTCGCCTTGCGGCCGCCGTACTTGCGGCGGACGAGGTCGGCGGAGAAGAAGCCGGGGATGAGCTTCACGTGCTTCGGGTAGTACTTGCCGAACTTGCGCGCGGCCGGGTCGATTCCGACGAGCTCGGGACCTTTCGGGTACGCGCTGAGCAAGGTTCCGTCGTTGGAGCCGATGTCGACGACGAGGTCGCCCTTCTTCGGCTTCGCGAGCTTCACGATGCGGGCGACCTTGGCCTGGAGATGCCGGACCATGCTCTGGTTTAAGCCCGAGCGATAGCCGTAGTTCATCCCGTACATCTCGTTCTTGTCGTAGGACTGGCGCAGCTGCACTAGCCCGCAGGCGTCAGGATCCTTGCCCTCGCGGCATTTCACGAGCTCGACCGGGCCTTTGGTGATCTTGGCCGACTTCGAGCGGGGGAACACGCCGGTCAGCGTCTGCGGGCCCAGGTGGAACAGGGACACGAGGTCGCGGTTGCCGCAGATGCGGCAGCGGTCGATCACGCGGTAAGGCTTTTTGGCCATTCGCTTAGGAAATACGCTTTTCTTTATCGGGAGTCAATCGGCGCGGTCTTCAGCCACGCCGCGAGCGTCCCGAGCCCCGCGTCGACCGACGTCTTCGGCGTCCACGCTAGCATCCGCTTTGCTTTCGCGATGTTCGAGACGTATACGCGCTGGTCGCCGGGGCGCCAGCCGAATTTCTCGAGCGGCGGCCGGATATCGAGGTTCCGGTCGATCCACGCGAGCAGCTCGCGCAGAGAGAGGGTCCGGGTCGTGCCCCCGCCGACGTTGAATACCTGTCCGCGGGCGGCCGGAGTCCGGGTCGCGCGCTCGTAGACGTCGAGCAGGTCGTCGACGAACAGCACGTCGCGGACCTGGCGGCCGTCGCCGAAGAGCCGGATCGGCCGGCCTTGGAGCGCGGCGATCAGGAACCAGGCGATCCAGCCCTGGTCCTCCTCGCCGTACTGCCACGGGCCGTAGATGCACGACTGCCGGAAGACGACGGTCTTGAGGCCGTAGATCCG
>JACRDR010000303.1 GCA_016212845.1 Elusimicrobiota bacterium | reverse complement strand
TGGGGACGGGCGGGCGGTTGCCGCCGCCGAACGAGCCTTTCACGCCGTCGCCTCCGGGAGGAAGGCCCCGGCCCTCGCCGAATCTCGAGCCGGACGATTCCTTAAGAGCCTCGAGCGTCTGCGCGAAGGCCGACGGAGCCGACGACAGCAGCGCGCTCAGGACCGAGTAAGCCAGGATGTTCCGTTTCATGGTTGCCTCCCGTGCGGCGTGGCGACTTTCCTAACTTAGCCCCGGGGGCTTGACCGGTCGAGGCCCGAGGGGCACCCGCTCGCCTGGGCATCCGGGCCCATATTGATCCAGGGCCTTTCGGTCAGTCGTGTTTGAAGGAGTCGTAGTCGACTTTCGGAAGGATGACGCCGCGGCGGACGCTCAAGACGCGGATCGAGTCGTAGGGCATGAGCGCGCCCTCCTTCACTAGACCCTCGGGCGTCGCCTGCATTTCGCGGCTGATCACGTCGGCGTTTCGGGAGGGATCATTGAGCCAGATCTGCGCGGCGCTGGTGATGTCCCAGCTGGCGATGAAAATGGGCGCCTTGTCGGCGGCGTAGACCCACGGCGTGTGCAGCAGCAGTTTTTTCCCGGGACTCCAGGCACCCAGGTTTTTTTCGATGAGCGCCCGAATTTGGAGCTGGCGCTGGTAAGCCTCGATCCACGCGAGCGCCGCGCCGACATGCGAAGCCATCATCAGCGCCGCCAGCGCGCAGCCGGAGGCGAGCGCGCGCCGGGGTTTGAGGCCGTAGACGGCGGCGAGCAGCATGAAGACGACCCCCAAGGCCGGGACCTCGTTGATGCGGTTCATGTGCGTGAAGGGGTTCGGCACGTAGTTGGACGCGGCGTACGGCAGGAGGCCGAAGACGAATAAGGCGAGTCCGGCGAGCGCTAGCGCGCGGCGGGGCGCCTTGGGCCACTCGCCGTTTTCGGGCGCCTTCAGGAGCAGCCACGGGAGGGCGGCCGCTCCGGCGGCGACGGCGGGGGCGAAGACGAAGGCTTGCTGAGCGAAGCGGCCGATAGCGCCGGCGGCGACCCGGCTCACGAAGGACATGAAGCCGAGCTTATAGACGAGCAGGGCGTGGGAGCCGGAGAATTCCAGCGGCTTGGCGAACCCGCTTCCGCTGAGCCAAGGGATGAGCTTCAGCTTGGCGACGATGCCGAACGCCGCGAACGCGCCGACCACGCCCGTCGAGACGAAGACGCGGCGCGAGGCGCCAGACGGCGTCACGAGCAAGAGGGGCAGGAGCGCGACCGTGTTGTCGTAGACGCCTAAGGAAATGGAGAAGAGCGCGATCGCGCCCGCCAGCCGCCGGCGGTCGCCGCTTTCGACGAAATCGAGATACAGCACGTAGGCGAACACCCAGGACGCCAGGGCGACCGGAGCCAAAATAACGATCGACCAGAACATCGTCGAGTCCTTCGTCGGCCAGCAAAGGAAGAGCAGCGCGCCCAAAAGCGCGGCCGGAGGCGGCGCCTTGAACCGGAGCAGCGCCTCGCGCACGCCCATGGATAGGGCCACGTTGACGGCCAGCAGCGCCAGGTGCCAGCCCAAAGGAGCCATGCCGAAGGCCTCATAAAGGAGGGCGAAGAGCGGGACGTCGAGCGGCCGCTGCAGGATGGCCGGCTGGCCCGCGACGATGGCCTTGATCCGGCTCCAGAAGCCCGGTCCGGCGAAATGCTGGTCGGCGAGGAACTTCCAATCGTCGTGGTAGAAGCCGAGCTCGACTAGGCGGTGTCCCCCGAGGCACAAGACGGCGGCAAAGACCAGAAAAGCCGCCGCTCCCCTCCGGTTCCATGCCATGTCGCGTCCACTATACATTTCTGCTATCCTAGAGGTCCCGCTGGGAATTCCTGGGAGGTTTTCCGTCACTTGGCCTTGATCATGATCGCCGACGATACGCCCGACATCGTCGAACTTCTAAAGGACATCCTCGAGTCGCGCGGCCATCAGGTCGCCGCGGTGACCGACGGCGTCCAGATGATCGAAAAAGCCAAGTCCTGGCGGCCGCATCTCATCATCGCCGACCTCATGATGCCCGGCGCCTACGGCTCGGCGGCGTACAAGAGCCTGCAGGACGACCCGACGACCGCGAAGATCCCCGTGATTTTCTTGACCGCCGTCCCCGAGCACCAGGCGCGGCGGGTCGTTCCCGACGCGCCGAACACGAAGCTGATGTTTAAACCGATCATGCCGGCTCCGCTCCTGGCGGCGGTCCAATCCATGCTGCCTCCCGCGCCCGCGTCATGAGCTACCGCATCCTACTCGCCGACGATTCGCCGGGCATCCTCGACGCCTTGACCGATATCCTGGAGGCGCGCGGCTACACGATCGCGTCCGTCGGCGACGGGCTCAAGCTCATCGAGAAGGCGAAGGAGTGGCTGCCGCATCTCATCATCGCCGACCTGATGATGCCGGGCGCCTACGGCTCGACGGCGGGCAAGGCGCTGCAGCAGGACCCGAAGACCGCGCACATCCCGATCATCTTCCTGACCGCCGTCGAGGAGAACGCGGCGAAGCGTCTCGTCCCCGAGTCGCTGAAGGCGCGCCTGCTGACCAAGCCGATGGACGTCTCCCTCCTGCTCGCGACGATCACCGAGTTCCTCCCGCCCCTTTAAGCGCCCGCAGCGCCAGGCCGAGCCCGATGTCGTGGTCGCCTTCGGCCTCCGGCTTATACCAGGCCTTCAGCCTTCCGTAGTGCTTCGGGAACAGCTTCTCCGCGGCCTTGAGTTCGCACCATTGCGCGTACGCTTCGGCGAGGACGCTCTGGCCCCGGTCGCTCGACGGCGGGATCGAGCCCTCATCGAGAAAGTCGGCCATGGCGTGGACGACGTCCGGCGCGTTCGGCGAGTTCCGCTGGTAGACGTGCGCGCGCTCGTGGACGAAGGTGGCGAGATAGCTCTCGCGCGTGTCGTAGACGGTGCCCTCTTTCCGGCGCTTTTGAAAGGCGACGAAGGCCCCCAGGGGAACGCAGGTGAAATAGGCGTCGCGGCTCGTCGCCTTGGAGAGCGCCCGGTCGACGAAAGGCTTGCTCCCCCCGCAGCCCCGGAGATCGTCCTTCGTCAGTTTCTCGCCGTGCGGCACACGGTAGATCGTGAATCCCCTCCACGCTCCGCTCTTGGGGAGCGGATAGTCGGCTCGATGAGAATAGAGGAACACGTCGCGGGCGTCGTAGAGCGCCACTTCGACGTCGCCGGCTCCGGGCCAAAGCTCGTCTTGGACCTTGCGGTACGTGCGGATGCCCTCTTGGACGGCGGAGAAGTCCTTCTTCGTCGCGTGGTAGGGGGCGTCGGCGGCGAGTGCGGCCAGAGCCAGGACGGCGGCGAGCGCGCTCACCAGGTGGTGGTGACTTTGCGCAGGCGCGGCGGCTCGTCGGGGTCGCGGCCCTTCAGCAGGGCGAGCCGGTAGGCGGCCTGCTGCGCCTGCGCGACGAGCGGCAGGCCGCAAAGAGGCTCCGGCCAGCCGGCGGCGTCGGCCCACAAGAGATCGGCGCCGGCGGCTTTCAATTGCGCGGCGACTCGAGTCACCGTCGAGCGGCCGGGGCCCTTCGGCGCGAAAAGCAGGGCGGCGAGGCCGGGACCCGCGGCGGCGATCGGGCCATGGAGATAGTCCGCGGCGGAGGCGCCCTCGCAGGGAAGGCCGGCGGACTCCTTGAGTTTGAGCGCCGCCTCGAGCGCGGCCGGGTACGCGAAGCCGCGCGCGAGCACGACGCAGCGCTCCGCGGCGGCAAGACGGTGCGCCCACTCGTCGGGAAGCTCGGAGCCGGTCAGAAGCCGGCGCAGTTTCGCGGGCGCTTCCTTGAGGCCTCGCTCGAGAGCGGAAGCGCGTGCTCCCTCGGCCCACTCGGCGGCAAGGAGGGCGAGACAAGCGACTTGAGCGGTGAACGTCTTCGTCGCCGCCACGCTCTTCTCCGGGCCGGCGTGGCAGAGGAGCGTCTCGGCGGACGCTTTCGCGAGCGGAGATTTTGGGTCGTTAGTTACTCCGACTGTGAACGCGCCCTGGGCGCGCGCGAGGCGCACGTACTCGACCACGTCGGGAGATTTTCCCGATTGGCTCACGCCGACGACGAGGGAGCGCTCCAGCGCGAGCTTGGTCTTGTACAACGTCGCCAACGACGGCGCGGCGAGCGCGACCGGCACGCCGGCCGCCCATTCGATCAGGTACTTCGCGACGACGGCGGCGTGGTCGGAACTGCCGCGCGCGGCCAAAACGGCGACGGGCGCCTTCAAGCGGCGGAGCTGGGCGCCGATCCTTCGAGCGCGTACGGCTTCTTTAGATAGGACGCGCGCGAGCACGTCGGGCTGCTCGAGGATCTCCGACCGCATGAACCGGCCGGGAGTGTTCAATGAACGCGGCCGATGCGGGACGGCGGCCAATAAATGACCCAAGCCTTACCCTTGAGGTAATGCTCGTTGACCGGACCCCAGAACCGCGAGTCGCAGGAGCGGTCGCGGTTGTCGCCCATCATGAGATACGTGCCCGCGGGGACCTTGATGGGGCCGAAGTTGTCGCGGACCGCGTCGCCCAGCTGGTGGTCGAGCTTGCGCGTCTGCCAAAGCTCCTGGTACGCGTCGGCAGGGACCTTTACCGTCGTCGGGGGCTGGCGCACGGGGTCGAGGTACTGCGCGTACGTCTCGCCGTCGAGCAGCTTGCCGTCGACGTAGACCTGCCCCGCCTTCACCTCGACGGTTTCGCCGGGAAGGCCGATCGTGCGCTTGATGAAGTCCTTGCCGTACTGGACGCTGCCGCAGTGCGTCTCGGTCATGTCGTCGGTCGGGAACTGGAAGACCATGATGTCGCCGCGCTTGGGCGCGGAGAACTTCAGGATGCGCTTCCTCGTGAACGGAATGCGGACGCCGTAGATGAACTTGTTCACGAAGAGGTGGTCGCCCTCGAGCAAGGTCGAGCGCATCGAGCCCGACGGGATCTTGAAGGCCTGCACGACGAAGTACATGAGAAGGGAAGCGAGCAGCACCGCCGAGAACACGGTCTCGGCCCACTCCATGTCCTCGTTCTGGAAATAGAGGCGGCCTTCGCGGGTGTCGCCCTTGCGGTAGGCGCTGACCAGGCCCCAGACTCCGAGGAGCAGGCCGAAGGCGGAGGCCGGGTAGAGCTCGCGCATCGAGATCGTGCCGAGCGCGGGCGGGGCGAAGCGGCCGCGGCTCTCGAGCGACATCACCGCGATGAGCGCCATCGCGAAGCCGGCGATCATGAGGAAGAGCGCGTGCCAAATCGCGGTGCGGCCCTTCGTATCGAGCATGCCGCGGTCGGAGCCGAAACGGGTCCCCCAGGCGTACAGGCCCATGGTGAGACCGATCCAGAAAAGCCGTTCTTCCATTATGGGGTGTATTCTACTGCGTTATTTTGAGGACCGCCAGGAACGCTTCCTGCGGGATCTCGACGGAGCCGAGCAGCTTGGCCTTTTTCTTGCCTTCTTTCTGCTTTTCCAAAAGCTTGCGCTTGCGGGTGATGTCGCCGCCGTAGCACTTGGCCAAGACGTCCTTGCGGGCGGCGGGGACCGTCTCGCGGCTGACGATGCGCCCGTCCTGGCGCGCCTGGATCGCGATCTCGAACTGCTGGCGCGGGATCAGCTCCTTGAGCTTTTCGCAGAGCGCCTTGCCCATGTAGTACGCCTTCGACTTGTGGACGATCTGGCTCAGCGCGTCCACGACGTCGGAGTGGATCAGGATCTCGAGCTTCACGAGGTCCGACTCCTGGTAGCCGACGGGGACGTAATCGAACGAGGCGTAGCCCTTCGAAATCGACTTCAGCTTGTCGTAGAAGTCGAGCACCATCTCGCCGAGCGGCAGATCGTAGCGGATGATCATGCGGTCGGAGGATAGATACTCGACGCCCTTGTGAACGCCGCGGCGGTCCTTGAGCAAGTTCATCACCGCTTCTTGGTAGGTGACCGGCAGGACGATGGTGACGCCGACGTAGGGCTCGCGGATAGACTCGATGTCGCCGTAATGCGGGAACTTGGCCGGGTTATCCAGCCGGACGTAGTCCGCGTCGCCGCGCTTCTTCACGTCGAAGACGACGTTGGGCGCGGTCACGATCAAGTTGAGGTCGAACTCGCGCTCGAGCCGCTCCTTGACGATGTCCATGTGCAGGAGGCCGAGGAACCCCAGGCGGAAGCCGAAGCCGAGCGCCTGCGAGGTCTCGACTTGGTAGACGAACGAGCTGTCCTCGAGGTTCAGCTTCTCCAGCGCGTTTTTGAGCTGCGGATAGTCGGCCTGGTTGATCGGGAAGATGCCGGCGAAGACGACGGGCTTGGCTTCTTTGTAGCCGGGCAGCGCCTGCTCGAGCGGCCGGTCGTTCTCCATCACGGTGTCGCCGACGCGCACCTGGTGGATGTCCTTGATCGTGCAGACGAGGTAGCCGACCTCGCCGACGGTGAGCTGGTCGGCGGGAGTCTTCGTCGGCACGAAATGGCCGACCTCTTCGACTTGGCCGACGTAGCCGGTCGAGAACATCTTGATCTTCATGCCCTTCTTGATCGTCCCCTCCTTCACGCGGAGATAAACGATGACGCCGCGGTAGGAGTCGAACTGGGAGTCGAAGATGAGCGCGGCCAGCGGCGCCTTCGGATCGCCCGTCGGCGCGGGGATGTGCTTGAGGATCGCCTCCAGCACGTCGGGCGTGCCGCGGCCCTCCTTCGCGCTGACGAGCACCGAGTCCTCGTAGATCTTGAGCACCTCGAAGATCTGCTCCTCGGTCTTGGCGACGTCGGAGGACGGCAGGTCGATCTTGTTGATGACCGGGATGAGCTTCAGGCCGACCGCGGTCGCCAGGTCGCAGTTGGCGAGCGTCTGCGCCTCGACGCCCTGGGTCGCGTCGACGACGAGGAGCGCGCCCTCGCAGGCGGCGAGCGCGCGAGAGACCTCGTAGGTGAAGTCGACGTGGCCCGGGGTGTCGATGAGGTTGAAGATGTAGTCCTGCCCGTCGGCGCCGGTGTACTTCATGCGCACGGCCTTGGACTTGATGGTGATGCCGCGCTCGCGCTCGAGCTCCATCGAGTCCATGATCTGCTCTTTCATCTGCCGGCGGGAAATCGTGCCGGTGTGCTCGAGCAATCGATCCGCCAGCGTCGACTTTCCGTGGTCGATATGCGCGATGATCGAGAAATTCCGGATCTTCGACGAGTTCATTAGATGTCCGTGAGAAGCCTTTGGATCTCGTCGGAGTCGGACATCGACAACGCGCGCTGCACGATCTTCGACGCGTGCTCGAAGCGGAGCGACATGACGATCTGTTTCACGCGCAGGAACATGCGCGGAGTGACGGAAAGAACGTCGACGCCCATGCCCACGAGGAGCGGCGCGGCCTTGGGGTCGGAGGTCATCTCGCCGCAGACGGTCACGCGCTTGCCCTTCTTCTTCGCGGTCTCGACGATCGAGTACAGCGTCCGGACCACCGCGGGGTGGAACGGGTCGTAAAGGTGAGCGACATGCTCGTTGATGCGGTCGACCGCCAGGATATACTGGATGAGGTCGTTGGTGCCGATCGAGATGAAGTCGGCCTCGGTGAGCAGATGGTCGAGCATGAGCCCGGCGGCCGGGATCTCGACCATGATGCCGAGCTCCACCTTCTTCGCGGTATCGACGCCCTCGGCGAGGAGCTCCTGCTGGGCCGCGAAGAAGATGCGGCGCGCCGACCTAAGCTCGGCCATCGAGGAGATCATCGGCAGCAGCACCCGAACCTTGCCGTGCTGGGTGGAGCGCAGGATCGCGCGCAGCTGCGTCTTGAGCAGGTCGGAGTGGCGGAGGAAGAGGCGGATGCCGCGCAGGCCCATGAACGGGTTCGTCTCGTTTTTGGGGCCGTCGATGCCGAGCTGCGCGAGCCGGTCGCCGCCGATGTCGGCGGTGCGAATCACCGTCGGCAAGCCGTTCATCGCCTTTACCGCCTGGGAGTAGGCGCGGAACTGCTCTTCTTCCGTCGGCGCTTCCAGCCGGTTGAGGAACAGGTACTCGGTGCGGAAAAGTCCGATGCCGTCGGTCTTCAATCCGACGATCGTCTTGATCTCATCGGGCGTGTCGAGGTTGGCGCAGAGGTCGAAGCGGTGCCCATCGAGGGTGGCCGCGGTCTGTCCGCGCAGGGCGTCGAGCGCCTTTTCCTCCTGCTGCGTCTTGAGCTGCGCCTTCTGGTATTTCGCGATCGCCTCGGGCGAGGGCGAGATGATGAGCATCCCGTGCTCGCCGTCGAGGATCACGAAGTCGCCGTTCTTCACCCGGTGGCTGGCGTCGGACAGTCCGACCACCGCCGGGATCTGCATGCCCTGCGCGAGGATCGCGGTGTGCGACGTCTTGCCGCCGAGGTCGGTGGCGAACCCGAGGATCTTCGAGTCCTTGAGGTTCACCGTGTCCGACGGGAGCAGGTTGCGCGCGATTAGGATGCACGCGGTCTCGATATCGGTGAGGCTGCGCTTCTCCTGCTTGAGGAGGTGCGAGAGCAGCCGCTTGCCCACGTCGAAGAGGTCGTGGCGCCGTTCGCGGAAGAACTCGTCCTCGATTTTCTCGAAGGCCTCATTGACGTGGTCGAGCGCCTCGGAAAGGGCGAACTCGGCGTTGACCGCCTCGTTGAGGATCCGGCGCGGCACGTCCTTCGTGATCAGGGGGTCGGACAGGATCAGCCGGTGCGTGTCGATCAGCTTGGCGTGCTGCTTGCCGAGAGTCTTGAGCACCTTCGCTTCCGCCGCGTCGAGGTCGCGATAGGTGGCCTCGAGCGCCTGCTTGAAGCGCTTCACCTCGGCTCGGACCTTGTCCTTGCCGATCTCGACCCGGTTGACGACGATCTCTTCGTCTTCCAGAACGTAGGCCTTGCCCATGGCTATGCCCGGGCTGGCGGGAACCCCTTTTATAACGATCATTCGCGAGGCTCCATTATTGCATTAAGCCTCGTCGAACTTCCTCACGAAGAGCTTTTCGATCTCGAGCATCGCCTGGGGGGCGTCCGCGCCCTCGAGGGTCACCTTGAGCTGGGAGCCGTGTTCGGCGGCCAGCATCATGAGGCCCATGAGGCTCTTCCCGTTGACCTCGGTGTCGGCCTTGGCGACCAAAACCTTGCAGCGGAAGCGCTGGAGCGCCTGGACGAAGAGCGCGGCCGGGCGCGCATGCAGCCCGAGCTTGTTCGGCACGACGAAGGTTTTCTGGACGGTGATCGGAGCGCTCATAGGACCCCCGCCGCCGCGGCGATGACGAAAAACGCGAGGCTCGCGGCGCAGACCCGCGGCGTGGGCCAGCCGAACTGGCGGATGCCGACCGCGGCGGCCAGCGCGAGGACGTTCCACCAGCTCGCCGCGGGCGCCCACGGCGGCACGAGGAGCGCCGCGATCGTGAGGGGCACGGCGCAGATGAGACCCGCCCAGCGGATTTTGCGCATGCGGTCCTGCCAGTTGAAGCGCTTGAGCTCGCCGGCGAGTCCCTCGCCCAGGCCGTAGCCGAGGGCGAGGCCGCGCCAGCGCACGGCCAGGGCCGGCACGTTGTAGGACGCCAAATACGCGAGGGCCGCCCAGCCGAACGCGTCGTAGACGCCCATCGAGAAGAGAACGAGCCAAAGGAGCATCGCGAAGGCCGCGCAGGCGGGCCGCAGCGTCGCCCAAAAAAGCGAGTCGCCCACGCCGGCCAGCGCCGACCCGAAAGCGGCCTTGAGCCGGCTGATGCGCTGCTCGATCGGCGCCCGCGCCTCGGGAGCGGCCGCGGCGAGCTCTTCTTCGAGCCGGCCGGTGACGCCCAGCACGAAGGAAGCCATGTAGGGCTGCGTGTTGAAGTACTCGAGGTGGCGCTTGGTGCCCTCGACGACGGACGGACCGCCGCGCCGCTCGATCGTACGCAGCCACGGCTGGATCGCGAACGCGAAGCCGATGTTCTGCATGCCCTGGTAGTTCCAGCAAGACTGTAGGAGAAAGCTGCGCGCGATCACGTTCGTCTTGAGTCTCGCGGACATCATCCCCTCGGCCTCAAGGCATGGAGCAGCGCCGCCAGCCCCAGCCACGGCGCGTTGCAGTAGGCTAAGTCGATCCCGTGGCGCGCCGACGCGGGCGCCCAGTCCCACGCGGCGTCCAGCACGGGTCCGGCGGCCGCCACCGTCGCGTAGAGAAAGACCGCGGTCACCGCCGCGTGCGCAAACATGCCGACGAAAAGGACGCGCCCGAGCTTGATCTTCTCTCCCGCCTCGGCGGCGTGGAAGGCGCGCTGCGCGAGCAGCACGCGCCACGATCGGACCGCGTTCTCGACGCGGCGGAACACGCTGCCGAGCCCGAGCGCGGCCGGAAACGCGGCCGCCGCGGGCACGGCGCTCGGTCCGGCCGCGAGCAGGACGAAAGAGGCGGCGGCGACGGTGCCGTTGACCGGAAGCGCGTTGCCGACGGGCAGGACGTCCACGCAGAAGAGCTCGAGCACCGCGCCGCCCGCGAGACCGAGCCACGGCACGCCGCATAGGGCGCCCAGCACCGGTCCGACGAGGATCGGCCGCGAGAGCATCCACTGGCCGATATGCACGTTGTCGAGCTCGAGCGCCGCGATGACGAGGCATAAGGCCGGGAGCACGCCCAAGTCCCAGGCGATCACTCGGCCTCCGCGGAAACGCCGAGCACGGCCTGCGCCCCGGGGGCCAGGCTCAATCGCTTATGCAGAAGCAATACGCTCCCTTGATAGGTCCTCTCGAATCCCTCTTCGGATTGGGAGATAGTGTAGAGGGGGAAGGTCCACAAATCCAGAGGCGCGTCCATGCGCAGCTTCAGATTTAAGCCGAGATGC
>JACRDR010000302.1 GCA_016212845.1 Elusimicrobiota bacterium | reverse complement strand
GGCGGCCCGGCGCTCACTCCCTCGGCCCGTTAAGTTAGAAAGGCTCGTCGAGCCTTTCTAAATCGTATGCCGCTCAGAAACACGCGTCCACGTGGAGAACGTTTTCTGATGGAATTTGCAGGAGAATTCGTTTTAAAATGTGGTCGACCTAATTTTCAAGAAAATTATCTAGCCTTTCCAACGATTTTTTGAGAATTAGGTGGACGCGTTTTACTTCGACTGCAGGCTGTTGAACTCGAAATCCTTGAGGCCGGAGGAGGGCTTGAGCTGCTTGAGCATGCCGCCGGGGCCGATGCGGCCCGACGGAGCGCTCCCCGCCGCGGCGGCGTCGGCGGCTTCCTCGCGCGCGTACTCGGCCGACGTCTTCAGGTAGCGCCGCATGCGGGCGATCGTCGTCGGCTTTCGGAGCCAGGCCTTCCAGGAGCGGTCGAGCTCCGGCACTCCGGCATAGCGGTAGGCGGTCCACACGGCGGCCTCGAGCGGCTTGCCCTCGCGCAGGAGGTTGCAGAAGTTGCGGAACTGCTGGCGCGAGTGCTCGCGATACAGGAAGTGCACGACCGAGAACGCCTGCACGTACCAGAGGCTGACCGCGTCCTTGTCCTGCTCGCGGTTGAGGTCCTGCGTCGGCTTGACCTCCACGAACTTCTCGAAGGGGATCGTCTTCTCGGGATCGAGGAGGGCCATCGTCTGGAACCACTCGGACTTCTCCGGCACGGCGGGGTCCTCGGTTTCCTCCATCATCGCGAGGCCCTCGTTGAGCCATTGCGGCGGCCCCTTCCCGCTCTCCCACCAGTAGCCCTCGAAGAAGAGGTGCGTCGTCTCGTGGCTGATGATCTCGAGCAGCTTCTTGCGGTTGGGCTGGTCGTAGACCGCGACCGTCTTTTCTTTATGAAAGGCGATGCCGTTGGACCAGGCGGGCGGCTTGTACTCGCCGCCCAAGTACGATTTCCGGTCGGCGTAGAACGCGAGCTTCACGCGCTCTTTCGCCATCCACGGCGAGAACATCGAAAGGTCCATCCGCAGGCGGTTGTGAATCTTCTCGAGGCCGATGACGAAACCGGGCGGGAGGAACCCCGCCTCGTGCCGGATCTCGAAATGCGGGGAGAGCGTCTCGTGCCAGAAGCCCTCGACGGGGACGTTCGCGCGGGCGGCGGACGCGAGCACGGCGGCGAGGATCAGCCCCGGCGGCATCTTAGGAGTCTAACAGACCCGCCGGGTACCCGCCACCGTTATCGGACGGGGATCTCGCGCTCGAGGCGGTCGTCGGATTTGTGCAGGATGACCGTGTAGCCCGTGCGGACCGAGCCGTCCGCCTCCCCCCACGAATGGCGGAGGGACTCGAGACTTTCGACCGGCGCGCCGGCGAGCCAGGCCTCGACGGACGGATCCGAGAGCGCCTCCAGCGCCGAGTCGATCGCGAGCGGGCGGCGCTCGTCGCGCGTGATCCCCAAGACCAGGTTCGCCTGCTTCGGGTGGCGGAAGAAATGGATGCCCTTCGCCGGTCCCGGAAGCGCCGCCATGCGGGCCTTGAAGGCGTCGGACGCCTCCTTCAAGCCCTGGCGCAAAGACGCGAGGTCGGGCGTCGCGGCGGTCGCGTCTTTGAGGAACATGCGCTCGATCCGGCTCAGCATGCCCTCTTCCTCCACCATCGAGACGATCGCGGGCTTGAGACCCCGCGCCTCGAAGGAGTCCTCGATCGTCGGCATGTCCTTCTTGCCGGGGCCGTAGCCGAACGGCAGACCGGCCAACAGCACGTTCTGGACGTAGTCCTTCACCCGGTCGCAGGAGTGCGCGTGGCCCGAGTACGTCGCGGGCAGGCCGCGGTACTTCTTGAGCGCGGCGTCGATCTCGGGCTCCGGCTGAAACTGGTTGCGGAAGTCCAGCACCGGCACGCCGGCGGCGGTCAGCGCGGACGCGTCGTCGTACGTGTACTGCTCCCTGATAAAAGACGCGGGCTTGAGACCGCGAGCCAGCAGAAGGTCGAGCAATTCCTTCGCGAACGCCTTCTCCTCGGGCACGGAGTGGCTTTCGCCCAAGATCAACGACTTGTAGCGCCGGGCCGCGAGGCCGTCGGCGACCTCCGCCAGCACGGCGGCGGGCGTCATCGAGGTCCCGCCCTGCGCCTCGGCGACGAGGCCGAGCCAGCGGTCGACGCGGCGCGCGGCGTCGTCGGCGGCGGCCCGGACGCGGCGCAGCGCGAGGACGCGCGACGAGGATTGGGCGAGCGGACGCAGGAAGAGCTGGGCTTCCGGAAGCGCGACGGCTCCGGTGTCGGCGGCGGACGGCAACGCGAGCGCGGCGGCGAACGTCAGAGCGGCGATCGGCATGCGACCTCCTGCGAGGCTGGGTTGCCGGGTGCCCGAAGGGCCTACGCGCACTCTAGACCATTCGGGCACCCCGGAGCAAGCTATAATGAAGTCGCCCCCCAGGAGGACGTATGCCGTTCTCCCTCTTCGCCGCGTTGCTCGCTTGTTTCGCCTCGGCCGCGCATATCCCCGCCGGCTCTCCGCAGGAGGACCTCCGGCTCCACGACGCCCTGGCCGCGCGCCAAGTGTTCCGCGCCTCGCTCGAACTCGCCGCGACGTGCCGCAACCTGCCGCTGCCCGCGCCGGGCTGGTGCCCGAAACCCGAGCAGCCCGTAGTCGCGCCGGACGGCGGCCTCACGGTGACCCCCGGCGAGGACGTGGAGCTGGAGCTTTCGGTTCCGCTCATGTTCGCGGTGGGCCGCCACGCCTTCATGATCGTGTCGCTCGAGTCCCTGCGCCTGCCGGACCTCAAGCCCGCGTTCGGGACCGTGGTGGACTTCGGGGTGCCGGGCGTCCAACTGCTGAAGTTCCGGGCCGACCGGCCGGGCGAGTACGTGTTCTACGAGCCTTATTCGAAGACGACGACGGGGCGCTTTACCGTAGGCCCGTGAACTCTTGGAGGACCCAGGCGGGCCCGACGAGTAGGTGCGTCAGGTTCGTAAGGAACGCGGGACTGCGTTTTTCGTAGACTTGGTGCCCCACCAACTGGAACACCCAGCCCACGACGAACGCCGCGAGCGCGGACCCGGGAGGCGCCAGCGGCGCCAGGGCCGAGAAGGCGAAGATCGCCGCTCCCATCCCCAGCCCGAGCCGAGGGTCCCATACGAAGTAGACGGGCAAGAGCAGCGCGGCCAGCGGAAGATGGGTGCCGGGCAGCCGCGACCACGCGACCACCGCGAATACGATGAGCGGTATGCCAAAGGCGTGGCAAAGCCGGTTCCCCCGGGTCGCATGGTAGCCGGCATAGTCCGACGACAGCGCCGGCCAGTCCGTGAGCTTCATGGGTCCAAATTCTACCGCAATTAGGTTAATTAAAGGAAGCCCGGGGGCTCTACCAGGGCGGAAATGTGGTAAAATGCGCGAATTCCGTATGGAGAATAGATGAAGACATTGTTCCTCAATCCGCCGTCCTACGAGGGTTTCGACGGCGGAGCCGGCTCGCGGTATCAGGCCAAGCGGGAGATCCGCTCCTTCTGGTATCCGACCTGGCTGGCCCAGCCCGCGGCGATGATCGAGGGCTCCAAGCTCATCGACGCCCCGGCGGACGACATCCCGTGGGAGACCGCGATCGGGATGTGCAAGGGCTACGACCTCTGCATCCTCCATACCAGCACCCCCTCCTTCGACAACGACGTGAAGGTCGCCGAGCGCCTGAAGCAGGACTACCCGAACATGATGATCGGGTTCGTCGGCGCCCACGTGGCGGTGCTCCCCGAGGAGTCGCTCAACGCCTCGAAGGCGATCGACTTCGTCGCCCGCGAGGAGTTCGACTACACGATCAAGGAGATCTCGGACGGAAAGCCCCTGGCCGACGTCGACGGCATCAGCTACCGCGCCGCCGACGGCTCCGTCGCGCATAACCGCGACCGCGCCCTCATCGACGACATGGACGCGCTGCCGCACGTGGTCGACGTCTACAAGCGCGACCTCAAGATGGAGAACTACTACATCGGGTACCTCCAGCACCCCTACGTCTCCCTCTACACCGGCCGCGGCTGCCCCGCGCGCTGCTCGTTCTGCCTCTGGCCCCAGACCGTCGGCGGCCACGTC
>JACRDR010000305.1 GCA_016212845.1 Elusimicrobiota bacterium | reverse complement strand
GCCCATCGGGCCTCGGGCTCGGCCACGGCTCGTTTGCCTTCGTGCGGCACGTCGACGAAGACGAGGCTGTTTTCCGGATCCAGAAACGGCGCGAACGCGGGCTTGGGCGGGCGCGCGAGCTTCAAGAGCCGTCCGGCGGCCACCTGCGTCGAATGCAGCCGGCCGCCGTAGAAGCAGGCGCCGACCGCCGCGCAGATCTCGGCGGTTAAGCGGCGCGGCTCCGTGAGCCGCAGCGGCGCCTCGTACTTGTCGCGCACCATCGCGAGCACCGACTTCGGGGCGACCTCGCCCGCCGCGGCCGCCGCGGGAGAGACCGGCGGGAGCTGGGAGTCGTCGCCGATGAACACCGCGCGGGGAGCGATCGCCCGGGCGCCGAGCGCCAAGGGCAGCCTCGATTGGCCCGACTCGTCGAAGAGCACGAGATCGAAAGTCTGGGGCTCCTCGCCGGAGCCGTAGATCGAATAGAGCGTCCCCCCCGCCACGAGCGCGCGGCGGCGAGGCAGGCGTCGCGCGCCGCGGACTCCCGCCGGCAGGCCCGAAAGCAGCGCCTTCGAGGCGCCGAGCTTGAAAAAACCCGAGCGCACGAGCTCCCGCGCCGCCGGATCCTTGCCCTCGACCTCGACCGCGAGCCCATAGCACTGCGCGAGCGCGTTGTGGATCGCCTGGTGGCTGACGGCGGTGACGAGCACGCGCAAGCCCTGTCGGGCGGCCGCGTCGAGCGCGAGACGCGCGAGGAGAAAGGTCTTGCCGGTTCCCGGAGGCCCCTGCACCGCGTGCCAGTTGCGCGTGCGCGAAACGGTCTCGAAGCACTCCGCCATGCTGCCCGTGAGCCCCTTCCGGTAGGCGCTTTCGGCGAGCCCCGCTTCGGCGGCGGCGAGCGCCACGGGCTCCTCGCCCTGCAGCCAGCGGTCGAGCCCCTTTTGCGACGCGCGCTCGAGCATCGCGAGCTCGACGTCCAGCAGGTCGAAATGATCCTCGTCGAGCACCCAGGGATCGGCGGTCGCGAGGCTCTCGCCTTCCTTCTTGTCGACGACCACCAGGCGCAGCACGTGCTTGGCGCCGTCGTAGGCGTCGTCGAGGATCTCGACGTGCGCCGACGGATGCCGCGGGTCGCCCTTGGACAGGCGGGCGCGCTGTCCGGGACGCAGCCGCGACTCGTTGCGGGGCGCGGAGAAGACGAACACCTCGCCCGCGTCGGCGCGGCGCTCGGTGGCCCGGTACAGCAGGCCGTCGATCGCGAGGCCCGCCGCGACGCGGGCCGACACCGGCTGGTCGTAGCGGGAACGCCGGTCCTCGTGCTGCAGCAGGCTCTCGCGCTCGGCCTCGGCGGCCAGACGCTCGAAAAGCGGGTTATCCATCAGTCGTCGGCGCTCGCGCGGCGCTTGTGCAGCCGGACGCTCCGGTGCGGCTCGACCTTGCCCCACTTCTCGACGAAGGCCTTCACGCGCTCGAGGACCTCGCCCGCGAGGCGGCCCTCCTTGATTGCGTCGAGCAAAGACTTGCCGTCCATCTTGGAGACTTCCGGCCACGCGCCGCTCGCCTTGAGCTCGGCCTCCATCTCCTCGAACTTGCGAGGCGCGGCGGTGCGCGTCGGAAACTTCGTCTCCTGCTTCTCGACGAGATCGGCTTCGACGTCGGTGCCCGCGACGCGCGACACGTCGTGCCGCCCGCCGTACTCGAAAAGCGACCCGGCCAGGCGATCCTGGCTCTCCTCGAGCGCGGCGATCTCGGAGCGAAGCTCCTTCTTTTTCGCTTCGAGCTGGGCGTACTCGTCGACGAGCTTCACGCCGGTCTCGAATTTGCGCTCGTCCTCGGGCAGCGCCTCGTAGGCGGACGGATGCTTCCATCTAGGGCAGTCTTCCTTGAAGTCGCACCAGTCGCAGAGCGGGCTCTCTTTGTACTCGAACTTGCCCGTCGCCTGGTCGTTCCAGATTTTCAAGATGACGTCGCGCACCTGGGCGTCGAGCGGCGCCTGCTGCTCGGCGCGGCGCGTGACGACGATCTTCTGCCCGTGGCGCAGGAAATGCCAGACGAGCCGGACCTCGCCCACGCCCGGCCAAATGCGCCGGATCGCGCTGTCGTAGATCGCGAGCTGCCAGTCCGCCTCCTTGTCTTCGACGTGCGGGAGCGAGCGGCTGGTCTTGTAGTCGTGGATCTCGAAGGCGCCGTCGCGGCCGATCGAGAGCCGGTCGACGTAGCCGTGCACGATCGCGGTGTCCTCGCCCGCGTCGTCGGAGACCGGGAGCTCGAAGCCCACGTGGCGTTCGACGCCGACGGTCTTATCCGCGTCGAACGGCGCGTTGTTCTCGTAGTAGGCGCGCAGGCAGTCGACGCCGATCCGGTGGAACTCCTCGGCCTTGCCGCCCGCGACGAAGCGCACGTCGGCTTTCTCGAAGGAGCGCGCCCATTCCTACTCATAGACCGCGACGTTATCCTCGAAGGAGAGCACCCGCCCCTTCCAGCGCGCGAGGTAGACCTCCTCGAGCGCGCGGTGCACGGAGGTGCCGAGCACCGCCTCGACCGTCGACGGCTTGCGCGGCCGCTTGTCGAGATAGGAGTACTTGAACTTGAGCGGACAGCTGCGGTACGTCTCCAGACTCGACGGAGAAAACCGACGGAGTCTCTCCATGCCCCTAGACGAGCTCCACCAGCGCGAAGTGCAGGTACTCGGTCTCGGGCATCGCGAGCAAGACCGGGTGGTCCTTCGATTGGCGGCCGAGTTCGAGCAGGCGCGCGGACTTGCCGGCCTTGCCCGCGGCTTCCTTCAGCACGCTCAGGAAGGCCTCGCGGCTCACGTGATGCGAGCACGTGCTGGTCGCGAGCATGCCGCCTCTCGGCAAAACCTTGAACGCCATCTGATTGAGCCGCACGTAGGCGCGCAGCGCCTTCATCAGGTGCTTCTTCGACGGCACGAAGCTCGGAGGATCGAGCAGGATGAAGTCGGGCGTGATCGGCTGGGAGGTCGTCGCGAACGTCTGCAGCACTTCCTCGGCGTCGCCCTCGTCGAAGTCGACGTCGAGCCCGTTGAGCGCCGCGTTTTCCCGGGCCAACGCGATCGCCGGGCCCGAGCTGTCCAGGCCGAGCACCTTCTTCGCGCCGAACTTCGCCGCCTGCAGCGCGAAAGCCCCGGTGTAGCAGTACAGGTCGAGGACCTGGCGGCCCACGGCGTAAGGCGCGACCCTCGCGCGGTTGTCGCGCTGGTCGAAATAGAAGCCCGTCTTCTGGCCCTCGGCGATCGGCGTGATGAACTGGAGGCCGTCGACGTCGATCGTCACGCGCGGCGGGACGTCGCCTTCCAGCACGCGCGTCTCCTGCTTGAGGCCCTCGAGGCCGCGCGCGGGGTGGTCGTTCTTGAGAAAGATGCCCTTGGGGTGCAGGAGCTCGGTGAGGGCGCCGGCGACGACGTCGAGGCGCGCCTCGATGCCGGCGGAGAGCACCTGCAGGACCAAGACGTCGCGGTAGCGGTCGACGACGAGGCCGGGCAGGCCGTCCGACTCGCCGAAGCACAGGCGGTAGGAGTCGGAGCCGGGGTAGAACCGCTCGCGCAAGGCGATCGCCTTGGCGAGCTTCTCCTTGAAGAACTCGTGGTCGACGTTCTCGACCTTGCGCGAGACCATGCGCCACGCGATCAGGCTGTTCGGATGGTAGAAGCCGACGCCCAAGGGCGTCCCGTTCGCGTTCACCGCGACGGCGAGCGCGCCCGCGGTCGGCGTCCCTTCCACCTTGTCGATCTCGTTGGAGAAGACCCAGGAGTGTCCGGCCTGGAGACGATCCTCTTCTCTAGGCTTCAGCTTTACGGTGAGGATCTCGGTTCCTAGGGTCATCGTCGGGCCTCCACGGGGTCCCCGGCCGCGGCTCCCGCGAGACGGGCGAAATCGCCGTCGCGGACCGAGAGCTCGACGTAGCCGGAGGAGCCGGTCAGCGCCAAGGCGCGTCCGGCGGGTACGGATGCGTAATGGGTGCGCAGCGGACCGAGGTCCGAGCCGCGGTGGCTCACG